>DASSBO010000284.1:0-7298 GCA_035698655.1 Streptomyces sp. | reverse complement strand
GCGTCCTGCACGCCGACCAGCGGCACGAGGCCGAGGCGGCACGCCGAGCCTTCGGCGCGGAATGGAGCATCCGATGAGCGCCCGGGAGCCGATCCGGGCCGCCGGCTGCCTGCTGTGGCGGCCGTGCGCCGGCCGCCCCGGCATCGAGTTGGCGCTCGTCCACCGGCCGAAATGGGACGACTGGTCGCACCCCAAGGGCAAGCTCGAGGGCGACGAGACCCCGCTGCAGTGCGCGGTGCGCGAGGTCCGCGAGGAGACCGGCATGGAGTGCGTGCCCGGCCGGCCGCTGCCCGCGGTGCGCTACGACGTGCGCGGCCGCCCCAAGGACGTCCGCTACTTCCCCGCCCGGGCCACGACGGGCGTCTTCCGCCCGCACCGCGAGGTGGACGCCCTGCTGTGGCTCCCTCCACACGAGGCCCGTGCCCGCCTCACCCACATCTACGACCGCCCCCTGGTCGACGCGCTGCTGCGCACACTGCGGGCCGGCTGACCGGCTGACCGGCTCACTGCCGGGCCCGTCACGCACCGCGCGGGGCGAGCGCAGCCCAGCGCAGCGTCACCTCGCCCTGGCGCCAGCGGGGCGGGCCGTCCACCACCGGCCAGCCCACCGAGCGCAGCCCGCGCACCGCCTGGATCCAGCGCTGGCGCGCGCTGAGTGCGCCGTACGGCGCGGCCGTCGCCCACGCGCGGTCGAAGTCCCGCAGGAAGGCGTGCACCGGTTCGCCCGGCACGTTGCGGTGGATCAGCGCCTTGGGCAGCCGTTCGGCCAGGTCGGAGGGCTGCCGCAGGGAGCCGAGCCGGGTCGCGAACGTCACCGTGCGCGGCCCGTCGGGCCCGAGCGCCACCCACACGTGCCGCCGTCCGATCTCGTCGCAGGTGCCCTCCACCAGCAGGCCGCCCGGCGCCAGCCGGCCGCACAGCCGCTCCCAGGCGGGCACGACCTCCCGCTCGTCGTACTGCCGCAGCACGTTCGCCGCGCGGATCAGCAGCGGCCGCTGGGCGAGCGGAATCTCGAAGCCCCCGCGCAGGAACGTCAGGCCCTCACGCGCGTACGGCTCGGCGGCCGCGACCCGTGCCGGGTCGATCTCCAGGCCGGCCAGCCGCACGTCGCGCCGCTCGCGGTGCAGCCGGACCAGCAGCTCCACGGCCGTCCACGGCGCGGCGCCGTACCCGAGGTCGACGGCCACCGGCGGCTTCGCCGCCCGGCGCAGCGCGGGCCCGTGCGTGTACGCGATCCAGCGGTCCATCCGGCGCAGCCGGTTCGGATGCGTCGTCCCGCGGGTCGCCGCACCGACCGGCCGTCCGGCGGTCCGTGCGGCGGGTGGGGTCATGCGGACAGCGTAGGGCGGGCACCCGGGGCGGGAGTCCCGCCGGTCAAGATTCGGCAAAGCGGGAAGGGGAGGCAACCTTTCCGGTGTTCTCCGAACAGTCCCCGATTCCCGTCAGGAGGCACCGGACCGTGAGCCAGCAGGTACCCCGGCTCGGCGGCGGCCTTCGAGGCCGTACGCACGGTGTCCTCGCGGCACCCCCGCGGCTGCGCCGGCTGCCGCTGCCGCCGCGGCGGGTCAGGCGGGTCGCGATGCTCAGCGTGCACACCTCACCGCTGCACCAGCCCGGCACCGGCGACGCCGGCGGCATGAACGTCTACATCGTCGAACTGGCCCGGCAGCTGGCCGCCCTCGACATCGAGGTGGAGATCTTCACCCGGGCCACCACCGCCGGGCTCGACCCGCGCGTCGAGCTGACGCCGGGCGTGCTCGTGCGGCACGTCGACGCGGGCCCGTACGAGGGACTGAACAAGGAGGACCTGCCCGCCCAGCTGTGCGCCTTCACGCACGGCGTGATGCAGGCCTGGGCCGGCCACCGGCCCGGGCACTACGACCTCGTCCACTCGCACTACTGGCTCAGCGGCCACGTCGGCTGGCTCGCCGCGCAACGCTGGGGCGTGCCGCTCGTGCACGCCATGCACACCATGGCGAAGGTCAAGAACGCCTCGCTCGCCACCGGCGACCGGCCGGAACCGCCGGCCCGCGTCATCGGCGAGACCCAGATCGTGCGGGCCGCCGACCGGCTGGTGGCCAACACCGCCGAGGAGGCCGGCGAGCTGCAGCGGCACTACGACGCGGACCCCGCCCACACCGCCGTCGTGCACCCCGGCGTCAACCTGGACCGGTTCCGCCCGGCCGACGGCCGCGCCGCCGCCCGCGCCCGCCTCGGCCTGCCGCAGGACGCGCTCATTCCGCTCTTCGCCGGCCGGATACAGCCCCTGAAGGCCCCGGACGTGCTGCTGCGCGCGGTGGCGCTCCTCGTCGAGGCCGACCCGAGCCTGCGGCAGCGGCTGGTCGTGCCCGTCGTCGGCGGGCCCAGCGGCAGCGGCCTGGCCAAGCCGGAGGGCCTGCAGAAGCTGGCCGCCCGGCTCGGCATCAGCGACCTGGTCCACTTCCGGCCGCCCGTCGGACAGGCGGAGCTCGCCGACTGGTACCGGGCCGCCAGCGTGCTGGTCATGCCGTCCTACAGCGAGTCGTTCGGGCTGGTCGCGGCCGAGGCGCAGGCGTGCGGCACGCCCGTCGTCGCGGCGTCGGTCGGCGGCCTGCCGGTCGCCGTCAGGGACGGCGAGAGCGGCATGCTGATCGACGGACACGAGCCGGCCGCCTACGCGGACGTGCTGCGCCGCTTCGCCGCCGACCCGTCGCTCACCGACCGCATGGGCGCGGCGGCCGCCCGGCACGCCCAGGACTTCGGCTGGGACGCGACCGCCGCCGCGACGGCCGACCTCTACGCCGCTGCCGTGCACGAGCGACGTCGTCGCCTACGATCACTGCATGGCTGAGCCGAACGCGTCGGACGCACCGAGCAGCGCACCGAGGGCAGTGATCGAACGGACGCTGGCGGACGCCGAACTGGAGTGGGAGTCGCCGGCCGAGGGCACCTACGTCGTGACGCTGCCCGGTACCCGCAAGCTGTCGACGACGTGCTCGCTCGTCGTCGGACGGCATTCGCTGTCGGTCAACGCCTTCGTCGTCCGCTGCCCGGACGAGAACCACGCAGGCGTGCACCGCTGGCTGCTGGAACGCAACACCCGTCTCTACGGGGTGAGTTACGCCATCGACAAGCTGGGCGACATCTACCTGGTGGGCCGGCTGCCGCTGGCCGCCGTCACGCCCGAGGAGATCGACCGGCTGCTGGGCGTGGTGCTGGAACAGGCGGACGGGTCGTTCAACACGCTGCTGGAGATGGGGTTCGCGGAGGCGATCCGCAAGGAGTACGCGTGGCGCACCTCGCGCGGCGAGTCGACGCGCAACCTGGCGGCGTTCACTCATCTGACCGGCGAACAGCCGGACTGACGCCGCCGTCAGGCCGGCGCCGCGTCGTGCCGGGCGGCTTCGCCGCCCGGGGCCGCCTCGCCGGCCGGGCCGGCGGTGACGGCCGGCACCGTCGGCTGCTCGGCCGGGAGGCTGCGCAGCAGCAGGCCGTACCCCACAGCAGCCAACGTCCCGACGACCGCGGTGCCGCCCCACAGCGCCGGCGACCCGTACCGGTCGATGACCACGCCGCCGATCAGCGGCCCGACCAGCGAGGCCACGCCCCACGACAGGTTGAACATCCCCTGGTAGCGGCCCCGCCCGTGCAGCGGCGAGAGCCGCACGACGAGCCCCATCTGCGTCGGCGAGTTGATCATCTCCCCGAGTGTCCAGATGCACAGCGCCACCACGTACAGCGCCAGCGTCGACCCGGCGAAGGCCTGGATGCCCAGGCCCCACCCCACGAGCAGCGACGAGACCACCAGCAGGCGTGCCGGGCTGCGGTGTTCGATGAGTCGGGTCAGCGGGAGCTGCAGGACGACGATGAGCAGGCCGTTCAGCGCGATGACGGTGCCGAAGTCGGCGCTGGAGAAGCCGGCCCGGCCCATGGAGATGGGCAGCGCCGTGAAGGTCTGCAGGAAGGCCAGGGCGACCAGCAGGTTCAGGGCGACGACGGCCATGAACCGCCCGTCGCGCAGCACCGTGCCGACGGAGACCCGCGCGGCGGCCGGCCCGCCGCCGTCCGACCCCTCCGCCGCGGCCCCGCCGCCCTGTTCCGGCCGGGTCTCCGGCAGCTTGACGACGACCACGACGGCGCAGCACAGCAGCATCGTCGCTTCGCCGAGGAACAGCGCGTGGTAGCTGTACTGGGCGATGAGCCCGGCCGCCGTCGAGGAGACGGCGAAGCCCAGGTTGATCGCCCAGTAGTTCAGCGCGAAGGCCCGCACCCGGTCGGCAGGTGCGACGACGTCGGCGAGCATCGCCTGCACGGCGGGCCGGGAGGCGTTCGAGGTCAGCCCGACCAGGAAGGTGAGCGCGGCGATGGTGACCGGCCGTTCCATGAAGCCCAGCACGGCGATGGAGACGGCCGCCGAGCACTGGGCGACCAGCATGGTGGGCCGCCGGCCGAGCCGGTCGGTGAGCACGCCCGCCGTGACGGAGGCGACGGCGCCGCCCAGCCCGAACAGCGCGACGACCAGGCCCGCGTAGGACGCGGAGAAGCCGCGCTCGGCCGTCAGGTACAGGGCGAGGAACGTGGCGACGAAGGCGCCGAGCCGGCTGATCAGTGTGGACGTCCACAGCCACCAGAACTGGGCGGGCAGCCCGGAGACGCTGGCGGCGACGGACCGCCGCAGGCGCGGGAAGGACACCGGACGGACCCCCAGGGTGTAAGCGGCTCGACGACACCACGCACATTACGCATCCGCCGTCCGGCCCCACCACTCAATTGACACCGTCCGTCAATCGAACGCCGCCGCCGTCGCCCTTCTCACCTCTACTAGGCTCGGAGCCATGGCCGACGCACCGTACAAGCTGATCCTGCTCCGCCACGGCGAGAGCGAGTGGAACGCGAAGAACCTGTTCACCGGCTGGGTGGACGTGAACCTCACCGCGAAGGGCGAGAAGGAGGCGGTACGCGGCGGCGAGCTGCTGACGGACGCCGGCCTCCTCCCGGACGTCGTCCACACCTCGGTGCAGAAGCGCGCGATCCGCACCGCGAACCTCGCTCTGGAGGCCGCGGACCGGCACTGGATCCCGGTGCACCGCAGCTGGCGGCTCAACGAACGGCACTACGGCGCCCTGCAGGGCAAGGACAAGGCCCAGACGCTCGCCGAGTTCGGCGAGGAGCAGTTCATGCTGTGGCGCCGCTCCTACGACACCCCGCCGCCGGAGCTCGCCGACGGCGCCGAGTGGTCGCAGAGCGACGACCCGCGCTACGAGTACATCCCCAGCGAGCTGCGCCCGCGCACGGAGTGCCTCAAGGACGTCGTGCACCGGATGATGCCGTACTGGTACGACGGCATCATCCCGGACCTCCTGACGGGCCGCACGGTCCTGGTCGCGGCCCACGGCAACTCGCTGCGCGCCCTGGTCAAGCACCTGGACCAGGTCTCCGACGCGGACATCGCGGGCCTGAACATCCCGACGGGCATCCCGCTGCTCTACGAACTGGACGCGGACTTCCACCCGACCAACCCGGGCGGCACCTACCTCGACCCGGAGGCCGCCAAGGCGGCCATCGAGGCAGTCAAAAACCAGGGCAAGAAGAAGTAGCCGCCCACGAAGAAGCCCCTTACCGGCGGTTCTCCTGCCGGTAGGGGGCTCTCTCGTGCCTCTACGCCGGGCACTGTTGCGTGCCTGCCGGCGGCACGTCTCGGCGGACGGGCGCGTGCTGGTCGAGCGTGAGCCGGACGGCTGACACGACGAGGTGCCCTTCGAGGCGGGCCTGCCTGATGGTGGACTGGTCCGCTCCGTCTCCTCAGAGCCGGACGGTCCGGGGGATGCGGCGCGCGCGGGTCGAGTACGTTTTCCCGGGCGCCTGCTGGACCCACACGTTCCGCTGCAGACCGCTCAACGTCACGGCGTTCGAGCGGGCTCTGGGGGAGGCAGGGCTCTCGGCGCCTACCTCACCGACGACGGCACCTGGGCCCGCGCCCGTCCCGTCACCCAGAGTCCAGATCAGTCGGCGTGAAACGGTCGGAGAGAGCTCAATCGAGACAGAATTCGTTGCCCTCGATGTCCAGCATCGGGATACACGACTCGTTTTCCTCATCGGCATACAGCGTTTGCACGTGGGTGGCGCCGAGCGCGACCAGTCGTGCGCACTCGACTTCGAGCGCCGCGAGGCGCTCATCCCCCACGAGCCCGGTGCCTACCCGGACGTCGAGATGCACCCGATTCTTGACGATCTTCCCTTCGGGAACCCGCTGGAAGAACAGCCGTGGGCCCACGCTCTTGGGGTCACTGCAGGCGAACCATGAACCCTGCTCCTCAGCAGGCAGAGTGCGATGGAAATCGTCCCAGGTGGCGTATCCCTCCGGAGGCGGCGGTGTGACATACCCCAATACCTGGCACCAGAAGCGAGCGAGGCGCTCAGGTTCTGCGCAGTCGAAGGTGACTTGGAACTTCTTGATCGCTGACATCGGCGCAACGTACCGCGTACCAGGGAGATCCCGCCGCCCAATTCCCGAGACGAAGCCGCCCGTCACCGTTGTGCCTGGAGTGCCCCGATAGTCCCCAGGATTCGGCCCTGCACCACGTCGGGGGAGGTTCATGGCGTGGGTGTCGCGTAGAGAAGCAGGGCAACAAGGAGGCTGCCGCCGATGAGGGCGGGGATCGCTGACTCTGCGCAGCGGGTCACTGCGTGTTTCACCGGCTCACCTCCTCTTCGAGGGCTTCGTCGACCCAGGCGGGGGCGAACGTCTGCTCGGCGAGGGCGGCCAGGCAGCGGGGGCAGGTGTAGGGGCGGCGACGAGCGGCAGGAGTCTGGTCCGGGGCGTTTGGGGTGCCGCAGCGAAAGCACAACCGGAGAACTGTCACCGAGACGCCGCCGTTCATGGCGTCACCTCGCGCGGGCCGAACTCGGCGTGGGCGACGGCGCGCAGCGCGTCGTGCAGGCGGGCCGGGTGGGTGGTCAGCCGGCGCGGTGCGGGCTCGCGCAGCCAGTGGGGCCCCAGCCCGCTCGTCCGCCCGGCGGCGGTACCTCGATCCAGCAAGCGGTGCCGAACACGTCGACATTCTCGATCGGCTCCCACGACGCTCCGGCTCCCGCGGGCAGGAACCAGTAGAGCTGGTGCCCCCACGGGTCACGGATGACCGCTCCCTGCCGATTGCCGAGAAGGGCCAGCGCACGTTGGCCAAGGTAGGCCGGTGCCCGTACCGCGTCCCAGCAGTCCCCGGCCGGCCGATGGCATGAGTCCGCACCGGACGGCGGCGACCACAGCGTGGTTGAATCTGTTCCCTTCATGGTTGCGATATTTGCCTGCTAACTGTGTG
>DASSBO010000283.1:0-4764 GCA_035698655.1 Streptomyces sp. | reverse complement strand
GTCCAGTACCTCGGCCTGCAGCGACACCCGGGCCCGCAGGTTCTCGACCTCGAGACCGATCTCGTCGACGTGCAGCTGCGGCACGTCGAGCAGGACGTCGGGATCATCACCCCGTGTCGTCGCCGGCAGGTCGGCGCCATGGTCGTCGAAAGACTCTTCGGGCTCGTCGGGCTCTTCCTCGTCCCCCACGTCGCGGTCCATGGTGCCCCCGAAGGGTGTGTAAGCGTACGACTCAAGATCTACGCATTCCACCCTAAAGCAGACATCGACTCGCGTCGACCGCATGTTCGATCAGCGGATCGCCAGACGATCGGAACACTCATGGGCAGGTCTTGCTCATGAAGAGGGCGTGCTCGCCTGCGTCAGGCGTGAAGTCGTAGAGCGAGACGTCGAGACCACAGAGGGCGAACCCCATCCGCCGATAGGCGTGGATCGCCGGGGCGTTGACGTTGGTGACCTCAAGCCAGATCTGCCCGGCACGCCGCTCGCGGGCGAACTCCTCGGCCCGGCTCATGAGCGCTCGGCCCACCCCACGGCCTCGATGCTCCGGGGCGACCGCGATGTTCCAGATGGTGAGGCGACGGTTCCACGAGCCGTATCGGACTGCGACGAACCCGGCCAGAGCACCGCCAGCGTCGACAGCGAGGAACACGGGACGATCCGGGTCCTCGACATCCCCGTCGGGCTCTTCCTCGGGGAACACCTTGATCAGGGGCGGGTCGACGGGGACCTCGCTCAGCGTGAACCCGTTCTCGGTGACGTTCACCCGGTAGACGGTGCGCGTGGTGAAGGAGCTGTCGAGCGCCGCCATTGCCTCGGCGTCCTCGGGACGTGCAGGACGCAGTTCGTACGTGGTTCCGTCGGCAGTGACCATCAGGCAAGGCTAGAGCCGCCAGCGCACGACCGGTTCCCGTGTGGTTACGGCAACGTCGTTGCCGTAACCACTCGGGAAGCGCGGGCCGGAGACAGGAGTGCGGGTTCGGCGACGAGCCAGACCGCGCGACTGGCCGTCGCCGGTGATGTCGAAGACCCCCGGCCTCGTACGGCTGGGGGTCTTCTTCGCTGGTGGGCGCAACAGGGATCGAACCTGTGACATCTGCCTTGTAAGGGCAGCGCTCTACCGCTGAGCTATGCGCCCGGGGTGGGGTGAGGTGACAGACTACCCCGAGCCTGGCCACGCGGCACAAGCGTGGCGTGACCGGGGGCCTGTGCCCGGGCGGGGCGGGTGGGAGAATGAGCGTGGGATCCACTGGCGTCGGCGCGGGGAGAGAGACACACGTGAGCATGAGCGGCGGCACGCGCCGGTGGGGCTGGGGCGGCGGCGGGGGCCGTGCGGAGACCCTGCGAGCCGACGCGCAGGCCGCGAAGGACGACGCCGCCACCGCGTTCTACGAGCTCGACACCGCGCAGCGCGGGCTGCGGATCTCCATCGAGACGATCCAGGCCGTCGACGACTCCTCCGCCGGCCGGCGGGCCGTCGAACAGTTCGCCGAGTTCGGGACCCGGATCGACCGGGTCAGCGCCGAGTACATCGGCGCCGTCGACTCCTTCGACCTGGACCGGGACGATCTCGACCAGGCCACCGCCATGCGCGCGCACGAGCAGCTGCGCAAGGTCACCAACGAGCTGGAGCGCACCCGGTCCGATCTGCAGCACTTCGAGTACGGGCTGCGCAGTCTGCTGGAGAAGGCCGAGACGCAGCTGGCGCGGCTCGCGCCCGCCGTGGAGCGGGCGCGGCAGGCGCTGCGGGCGGCGACCGAGGCGCTGGAGAAGACGCGGGATGCCGGCCTGCGGGCCGACGACCTGGCGGAGCGGCTGGCGCGGCTCGGCCCGGAGCTGACCAGGCTCAACGAGGGCGCCGGACAGCACGGCGTCGCCGAGACGCTGCAACGTGCCGACCGGGTGGCCCGGGAGGCGGAGATCGTCCGCGGCGAGGCGGAGCACCTGCCGGAGAAGGCCGCCGAGATCGACAAGCGGCTGACCTCGCTGCGCACCCGGGCGCAGGCGCTGCACACGCGCGCGCAGAAGGTCGAGCCGGTGCTCAGCGAGCTGCGCCGCAGGTTCAGCCTGGCCTGCTGGCAGGATCTGCAGCACGTGCCGCAGGAGGCGGAGCGTTCGGCGCGGCAGGCCGAGGAGAAGCTGCGGGAGGCGCGGCAGGCGCGCGACGAGCAGCGGTGGGCGGACGCCACGTCGCTGCTGGCGACCGTCCGGGCACTTATGCAAACCACCGACGAGGCCGTGAAGGCCGCCGGTGAGCGGCTGCAGCGGCTCAACGAGGTGAGCTTCGACCACGCCAAGGAGGTCGAGCAGGTGCGGTTCGCGATCCGGGACGCGCAGCGGCTGGCGATGGCCGGCCGGGCCACGCCGGATCCGCGGCACGCCCGGCCGCTGGACGAGTCGGTGGAGCGGGTGGACCGTGCGGTGGCCGGGCTCACCGGCCGGCACCCGGACTACTGGCATTTCCTGACCGAGCTGGACGCCGTGAAGGAGACGGTGCACCACGTGGTGGAGAACATCCGCCACGACCGGGCCGGCGGGTAGCCCGTCAGCCGCAGCAGCCGCCCCCGCAGCACCCGCCACCACCGCCGCCGCCTGCCGGACGCGGCGCGGCGGCTGCACCGCCCACGGCGACCGTCGACAGCAGCTTCACCGTGTCGTCGTGTCCCTGCGGGCAGGGCGCCGGATCGCCGGCCTCGGCCATCGGACGGCTCAGCTCGTAGGTGTCGCCGCACTCGCGGCACCGGTACTCGTAGCGGGGCATGCGCTCAGGATACGTGCGCCGGGCCGGCTGTGGCCCGCACCGCCTCCGTCAGAATGCGTTCGCCCGCGGCGACGCCGCGTTCCGGCAGGGCGGTGACGTGGGGCGCCGTCCATCCGGTGTCGGCCAGTTCGCCGTGGCCGGGGCGCCAGCCGGCGTCGGCGGCGAGGAGGAAGTCGGCGTCCAGCAGCGAGTCGCCGGCGGCATACACCGTCTCGGCGCCGGTGCGGCGGGCGACCTCCGCGACGGCCGCGCTCTTGGTCAGCGGGCGCGGCACGGCGTAGATCTTGCGGCCCTGCAGGGAAACGGTCCAGCCGCGGGGGCCGGCCCAGTCGCCCAGTTCCTTGACGTAGGTGTCGGGCAGTTCGGCCCGGTCGACGACCAGGTAGGCGAACAGTTCCTCGGCGACGCGTTCCTTCAGCAGCCACGCCGGGTCAGCGGTGCGCCGCAGGTGGTCGCGGACTTCGGCGAGCGGTGCGCAGTCGGTGAGCCGGCGGCGCACGTCGGCCTGCCAGTCGGGGTCGGTGGTGCCGTCGACGAGCAGGTGGCCGCCGTTGGCGCACACGGCGTAGGCGGGCGCGGGCCCGGGCAGCCGGACCCGGTGGTACTGCTCGCGGGTGCGGGTGGTGGTGGGTACGAAGACGGCCTGGTCGGCGAGGTCGGCGAGCAGGCGGGCGGCCGTCTCCGTCAGGTACGACAGCGGCTTGTGCTGGTAGGTCTCCACGCACAGCAGCCGCGGGGCCTGTGCGTCGGGCATGGTCAGGCCGAGGGCTGCTGCCGAGTAGATCAGCGTGCGGTCGAGGTCGCAGGCGACGAGTGCGCGAGCCGGTGCGGGAGTCACTGGACGGCCTTTCCGTCGGCGCCGGTGGCGCCCCTGGTGTAGCGGGGGTGGATGAGGCCGACACAGCTGTAGGGCAGCTCGTCGACCTCCTCGACGGGCACGCCGCGCTGCTGTGCGAGCAGCCTGACGTGGTCGAGTTCGGGTCCGGCGCCGCGGCGGGCGAGGATGCGCCAGGGCACGCGGCGCAGCAGGACGCGGGTGGTCTCGCCGACGCCGGGCTTGACGAGGTTGACGTCTCCGATGCCGTAGGTCTCGCTGATGTGCTCGACCGCCTTCCAGCCCTCCCAGGTGGGGGTGCGGGCGGGTCCGGCGGCGAGCAGGGTGCGGGCGTCGGCCGCGGCGTCGTCGGCGACCTCGGCGAAGCGTGCGGAGATGGTGTCGAGGAACTCGCCGGAGACGTCGGAGCCGGTCAGGTCACGGTAGAACTTGGCGCCGTGGAAGTCACCGGGGCCGACGAGGTCGGCGCGCAGCACGGTGCGTGAGACGAGGCCGGAGACGGTGGAGTTGAGGCAGGCCGACGGTATGAGGAAGTCTTCGCGGGTGCCGTAGGTGCGCACGCAGCCGCCGGGGTCGGCGAGGACGGCGATGTCGGCGTCGAAGCCGGGGAAGGGCGCGAGGGCGTCGGCGAGTTCGCGGGTGATGGCGCCCTTGCCGGTCCAGCCGTCGACGAAGACGACGTGGGCGGGGTCGTGGTGGGCGGCCAGGTAGCGCAGGGCGGTGGTGTCGATGCCGCGGCCGCGGACGATGGAGATCGTGTAGTGCGGCAGGTCGAGGCCGTGGCGCTGCTGCGCCCAGCGGCGCATCAGGATGCCGACGGGCGTCCCGGCGCGGGCGAGGGAGACCAGGACGGGGCGGGGCCCGCGTTCGGCCAGGACCGTCTCGGTGACGGTGCCGACGGCGCGGGCGATGCGGGTCGCGGAGCCGGCCAGGTCGCGGTAGAACTTGGCGCCGTGGAAGTCGCCGGGGCCGACGAGGTCGGCGCGCAGCACGGTCCGGGAGACGAGTCCGGAGACGGTGGAGTTCAGGCAGGCGGACGGGATGAGGAAGTCCTCGCGGGTGCCGTAGGTGCGCACGCAGCCGCCGGGGTCGGCGAGGACGGCGATCTCCGGGTTGAAGCCGGGAGAACCACTGAAGGCCGCGAGGGCGTCGGCGAGTTCGCGGGTGA
>DASSBO010000282.1:0-5375 GCA_035698655.1 Streptomyces sp. | reverse complement strand
AGCTGCCAGCCGCAGAAGTCGCACAGGCCGGCGTAGCGCGCCCGGCCGCTGGAGACGGCCGTGTCCAGCGCCTGCAGGGTCTCCTCCAGCGGCGTGTGGGCGTCGAAGGCGTGCAGCTGCCACAGGTCGACGTGGTCGGTGCCCAGCCGGTCCAGCGAGTCGTCCAGAGCGGCCAGCAGATGCCCGCGGGAGGCGTCCACCCGGCGTTCGGGGTCCGGGACGCTGCCGGCCTTGGTGGCGATGACGAGGTCGCGGCGCGCCACCAGACCGTCCAGCAGCCTGCCCAGGAGGTGCTCCGCGCCGCCGTCCGCGTACACGTCGGCGGTGTCGACGAGGGTTCCGCCCGCGGACCAGAACGCCTTGAGCTGCGCGGCGGCCTCCTGCTCGCCGGTGTCGCGCGCCCAGCCCAGCGTGCCGAGCCCGATCCGCGATACGCGCAGCCCGCTGCGCCCCAGGTGCCGTCGCTCCATGGGCGTTGAGCGTACTTGCGGCCACGCGCTAGAGTCCCGGTGACAGTGACGTTACTGATCAGTAAGGGGGCCGGTATGCGGCTCGGGATCAACCTCGGCTACTGGGGCGCCGGGATGGACGCGGACAATCTGGCCGTCGCCCAGGAGGCGGACCGTCTCGGCTACTCGGTGTGCTGGGCCGCCGAGGCCTACGGCTCGGACGCCCCCACCGTGCTCTCCTGGGTGGCGGCGCAGACCGAACGCATCGACGTCGGGTCCGGCATCCTGCAGATCCCCGCCCGCACCCCGGCCATGACCGCGATGACGGCGGCCACCCTCGACTCCCTCTCCGGCGGCCGGTTCCGGCTCGGCCTGGGCGTCTCGGGGCCGCAGGTCTCCGAGGGCTGGTACGGCGTCCGCTTCGACAAGCCGCTGGCCCGCACCCGCGAGTACGTCGAGATCGTCCGCAAGGCCATGTCACGCGAACGGCTCACCCACTCCGGCGCGCAGTGGACGCTCCCGCTGCCGGACGGCCCGGGCAAGCCCCTCAAGCTCACCGTGCACCCGGTGCGCGAGCACATCCCGCTCTACATCGCCGCGATCGGCCCGAAGAACCTGGAGCAGACCGGCGAGATCGCCGAGGGCGCGCTGCTGGTGTTCTTCTCGCCCGAACACGCCGAGGAGACCACGCTGGGTCCGGTGCGCGCCGGCCGGGAGAAGGCCGGCAAGGCGCTGGAGGACTTCGACATCGTGCCGACCGTGCCGATGGCCGTGGGCGACGACGTCGACGCGCTGGCCGACCTCTTCCGCCCCTACACAGCGCTGTACGTGGGCGGCATGGGCAGCCGCAAGCAGAACTTCTACAACCGGCTCGCCGGCCGCATGGGCTACGAGAAGGAGGCCGCCGCCGTCCAGGACCTCTACCTGGCGGGCAAGAAGGACGAGGCGGCCGCGGCCGTCCCCAAGGAACTCATCGACTCCACGACGCTGCTCGGCGGCATCGACCGCATCGCGGAGCGGATGCAGGCCTACGCGGAGGCCGGCGCCACCACGCTGTCGCTGGCACCGGCCGGGTTCACCCTCGAGGAGCGGATCGCCGCGCTGCGCGCCGGCGTGACGGCCATGGAGCGGGCCGGACTCGCCTGAGGGGCCGCTCGCGTGCGGGTCTGCGGCCGTGGTGGGGGCTCGGGGGTCCTCCCCGCCACGGCCGTCACCCGGCTCAACGCGCGCGCCGCCCCGGGGGTTACGGCCGTGCGGCCGCGTCCCTCACAGCCAGCCGCGCCTGCGGAAGAAGCGGTACAGCCCGACGCACACCGCCGCCATCACCGCGATCACCACCGGGTATCCCCAGCGCTGCTGCAGCTCCGGCATGTAGCGGAAGTTCATCCCGTAGATGCCGGCGATCATCGTGGGGATCGCGAACATCGCCGCCCAGGCGGAGATCTTGCGCATGTCGTCGTTCTGCCGGACCCCCATCTGCGCCAGGTAGGCCGACAGGATGTCCGACAGCAGCCGGTCGAGCCCCTCCACCGCCTCCGTCGCCCGCGTCAGGTGGTCGCTCACGTCGCGGAAGAACGGCTGCGAGCGGTCGGGGACGAACGGCACGCCCGCGGCGCCCGCCAGCCGCGCCATCGGTTCGCCCAGCGGGCCGGTGGACCGGCGGAACTCCAGCACCTGCCGCTTGAACGCGTAGATGCGGCTGGCGATGTTCGCGGCGTCCAGGCCGGCGGGCTTGAACACCTCCTCCTCGAGCTCGTCGAGGTCCACGTGCAGTTCGGCGGCCACATCCATGTAGTGGTCGACCACGGCGTCGCTGACGGCGTACATCACCGCCGTCGGCCCGTGCTGCAGCACCTCCGGATCCCGCTCCAGCCGCTGCCGCACCGTGCCGAGCGGATCGGTCCTCCCGTGCCGCACGGTCACCACGAAGGAGTCGCCGACGAACAGCATCAACTCGTCCGAGGAGACCGTGCCCTGCTCGTCGTCGTAGGTCACCGGCTTGAGCACCAGGAACAGCGAGTCCTCGTAGACATCCAGCTTCGGCCGCTGGTGCGCGCGCAGCGCGTCCTCCACGGCCAGCGGATGCAGCGCGAAGGCCTGCGAGACCTGTGCGAACTCCTCCTCGGCCGGCTCGTACAGCCCGACCCACAAGAAGGCGTCCTCCTCCTCGCGCGCCCGGGCCAGCGCGCCGGACAGGCTCTGCGAGCCCTCGACACGGCGGCCTTCACGGTAGACGGCGCAGTCGACGATCACGCTGGCATTCTTCCGCGATCGGCGCGGAAGGCAACCCGCCCCACCCCGCCGCACCGCCTCGCCTACCCTGGCTGCCATGCCCACGGTCTTCCTGGTACGGCACGGTCGCTCCACCGCCAACACCGACGGAATTCTCGCCGGACGCACCCCGGGCGTGTCCTTGGACGCCAAGGGTGCGGCCCAGGCGGCGGACCTGCCCGGCCGGCTGGCCGGGGTGCCGCTGGCGGCGCTGGTGTGCAGTCCCCTGCAGCGCTGCCGCGAGACGCTGGCGCCGCTGACCGAGGAGCGCCCGGGCGTGCCGCTGCACACCGAGGAGGGCGTCTCGGAGTGCGACTACGGCGACTGGACCGGGCGCAAGCTGTCCGAGCTGGCCGAGGAGCCGCTGATGGGCGTCGTCCAGCAGCATCCCTCGGCGGCGACGTTCCCCGGCGGCGAGTCGATGCCGCAGATGCAGCAGCGGTCCGTGCGGGCCGTCCGCGACTGGGACGCGCGGATCGCCCGCGAGCACGGCGAGACGGCCTGTTTCCTCGTCTGCGCGCACGGGGACGTCATCAAGTCCGTGCTCGCCGACGCCCTGGGCATGCACCTGGATCTCTTCCAGCGGATCGCGGTCGGCCCCTGCTCGGTGAGCGTCATCCGCTACACGCCGCTGCGGCCCTTCGTGCTGCGCGTGGGGGAGACCGGCGAACTCGGTTCCCTGGTCCCGGCAGAGGACACCCCGGCGTCCGGCACGTCCGGCGGTTCCGGCGGGCGGCCGGGCACCGGCACGGACGCCGCGGTGGGCGGCGGCGCGTGATCGCCGGACGCAGTGCCGCACGGTGATCGGCGAGCGCAGTAGGGTGCTGGTAACCACTCCTTAAGTCGACTCAACGGAGCAGGACGTGTCCCGTCAGGTGTTCCTCTACGACCCGCCGGACCGGTTCGTGGCCGGCACGGTCGGTCTGCCTGGTCGCCGAACCTTCTTCCTCCAGGCGTCCGCCGGCGGCCGCATCACCAGCGTCGCGCTGGAGAAGGCGCAGGTAGAGGCGCTCGCCGAACGGATCGAGGAGCTCCTCGACGAGGTCGTGCGGCGCTCCGGCGGCAACGTGTCGGTCCCCGCCGTGGCTCCTGCCGAGGTCGGTGACACCGAGCCGCTGCAGACGCCGGTCGACGAGGAGTTCCGGGTCGGGACCATGGCACTGGCCTGGGACGGGGACGGCGAGCGGATGCTCGTCGAGGCGCAGGCGCTGGTGGAACTGGAGGCCGAGTCGGAGGAGGACCTGGCGGAGGCCGAGGAGCGTCTGCTGCAGGACGACGAGAACGGTCCGCCGATGCTGCGGGTGCGGATCAGCGGCGCGCAGGCCCGCGCGTTCGCCAAGCGCGCGATGGAGGTCGTCAACGCCGGCCGCCCGCCGTGCCCGCTGTGCAGCCTGCCGCTCGACCCGGAGGGACACGTATGTCCGCGCCAGAACGGGTACCGCCGCGGCGAATGACCCGGCAGACCACGCGCGAGGTGCTCGCCCGCGGCGCACTCCGGGTGCGCGGACGGATCCCGCGCGCCTCGAACGCCGTCCTGTTCGGCGTCGCCGAGGAAGCCGGCCGGCAGGTGCCCTGCGTGTACAAGCCGGTCGCCGGTGAGCGGCCACTGTGGGACTTCCCCGACGGCACGCTGGCGCAACGCGAGGTCGCGGCGTACGAGGTGTCCGAAGCAGCCGGCTGGGGCCTGGTCCCCGTCACCGTGCTGCGCGACGGGCCGTACGGCGAGGGCATGTGCCAGGAGTGGATCGGTCCCCTCCCGGGAACCGACGAGGCGGACGGCCCGGAGACGGACGAGCCCGAGGCCGACCTGGACGAGGACGCCGGCGCCCTGCTGGCGGTCGTGGAGGGCGACGAGCCCGGACCCGGCTGGAAGGCCGTCGGCGCCGTGCAGACCGAGGACGACACCCCCGCGCTGCTCGTACACGCGGACGACGAACGGCTGCGCCTGCTGGCCGTCCTCGACGCGGTGATCAACAACGCCGACCGCAAGGGCGGCCACCTGCTGCCCGCCCCCGACGGCCGGCTGTACGCCATCGACCACGGCGTGACCTTCCACGTCGACGACAAGCTGCGCACCCTGCTGTGGGGCTGGGCCGGCGAGCCGTTGCCGTCCGAGGCACGCACCGCGCTGCGTCGGCTGTCCGCGGCCCTGGCCGAGGGCACGCCGCTCACCGAGCGGCTGTCCGCCCTGCTGACCGCCCCGGAGGTCGAGGCGCTGCGCAAGCGCGTCGAGGCGCTGCTGGCGGCCGGCCGTCACCCGCTGCCCGGCGGCGACTGGCCGGCCATCCCCTGGCCGCCGGTGTGATCCCGGTCCCGGCCGGCCGCTGCGATCCGGGTCCTCGGGACGGGTGACGGGGTGGCCGGTTAGGCTCAAGGCATGCATGCCTGGCCCGCTTCCGAGGTCCCCGCCCTGCCTGGTCAGGGCCGCGACCTCAGGATCCACGACACCGCGACCGGAGAACGGGTGACCCTCGAACCCGGTCCCGTCGCCCGCCTCTACGTCTGCGGAATCACCCCGTACGACGCGACCCATCTGGGACACGCGGCGACCTACAACGCGTTCGCTCGCGTCCAGCGCGTGTGGCTGGACACCAAGCGGCAGGTTCACTACATACAGAACGTCACCGACGTCGACGACCCGCTGCTGGAGCGGGC
>DASSBO010000281.1:0-3126 GCA_035698655.1 Streptomyces sp. | reverse complement strand
CGACCTGCTGGACGACACGCCGGAGGAGATCCGCGGACTGCTGGACCGGGAACGGCCCGCGGTCGTCGTCAACGCCACCGGCGCGGTGTGGAACGTCACCGGCGCGCAGCTGACCGCCGTCAACGTGCACGGGGTGGCACGGCTGCTGGACGCCCTGGGGCGGCTGCGCCGGCCGCCGCGGCTGGTGCAACTCGGCTCGGTGCACGAGTACGGCGCCGTCCGGCTGGGCGACACCATCGACGAGTCCTCGCCGGAGACGCCGTCGACCGAGTACGGGCGGACCAAGCTGCGCGGCAGCCGGCTGGTCACCCGGGCGGCGGCGGCCGGCGCCGTCGACGCGGTGGTGCTGCGGATCTCCAACGCCGTGGGGCCCGGCAGCCCGCGCGGCAGCCTGCCGGGGCGCGTGGCCTCGCAGTTGGGGGCTGCGGCCGACCGCGGGGTGCCGGCACTGCTGCGGCTGTCCCCGCTGCGTGCCCGGCGCGACTTCGTCGACGTGCGGGACGTGGCGGACGCCGTGGTCGCCGCCGCGGGCCGGCCGGTCGCCGCCCCGGTGCTCAACCTGGGCCGCGGCGAGGCGGTGAGCGTGCGGGTGCTGGTCACCGAACTCATCGCCGCGGCAGGCATCGAGGCCCGGATCGTCGAGCAGGGCGGTGAGGAGGCCCGCAGCGCCGGCGTCGAGTGGCAGCAGGTCAGCCGCGCTGCGGCGCGGGACGCCCTCGGCTGGGTGCCCACCCGCCGGCTGGAGGACTCCCTGGGCGCGCTGTGGGAGGAGACCCGCCGAACTTCGAGGACTTCTTGAGCAGGCTGCCGCACGGTGGGGCCGATCCGGCGGCTCGGATGCACGGCGGTGCCGCACGGCCCAGGTGCGACGTTGGAGGACGATGCAGGTGAACGGAGAGAGATCGGCACTGCTCGAGCAAGTCCGCAAGTACCACCGGGCGACGGCGCGGACCGAGGAGTTCGTCCCGGGAGTCACCCCACTGCTGCCGGCCGGCGCCGTCCTGGACGAGGACGACCGGACGGCCCTGGTCGAGACGGCGCTGGACCTGCGCATCACCGCCGGTGTGAAGACCCGCAAGTTCGAGAGCGCGCTGGCCAGGAAGCTGAAGGTGCGCAAGGCGCACATGACCAACTCCGGCTCCTCGGCCAACCTGCTGGCCCTGACGGCACTGACCTCCCCGCACCTGGAGGACCACGCCCTGCGGCCGGGCGACGAGGTCGTCACGGTCGCCGCCTGCTTCCCCACCACCGTCAGCCCCATCGTGCAGAACGGCCTGGTGCCGGTCTTCGTCGACGTCGACCTGGGCACGTACAACACCACCGTCGAGCGGATCGAGGCGGCGATCGGCCCGAAGACCCGGGCCATCATGATCGCCCATGCGCTCGGCAACCCCTACGCGGCGGAGGAGATCGCGCAACTGGCCGCCGCCCACGACCTGTTCTTCGTGGAGGACAACTGCGACGCCGTGGGCTCCTACTACCGCGGCAGGCTCACCGGGACCTTCGGGGACCTGAGCACGACGAGCTTCTACCCGGCGCACCACATGACCACCGGGGAGGGCGGCAGCGTCCTGACCAGGAACCTGATCCTCGCGCGGATCGTGGAGTCCCTGCGCGACTGGGGCCGCGACTGCTGGTGCGAGCCCGGCCAGGACGACAAGTGCCTCAAGCGGTTCAAGCACCAGATGGGCAGCCTGCCGCACGGCTACGACCACAAGTACATCTTCAGCCACGTCGGCTACAACATGAAGGCCACCGACCTGCAGGCCGCCCTGGGACTGACCCAGTTGCCCAAGCTGGACGACTTCGGCCGGGCACGGCGGCACAACTTCCGCAGGATGCGCGAGGGACTGGAGGGCACCCGGGGGCTGCTGCTGCCGGAGGCCACGCCGCACAGCGACCCCAGCTGGTTCGGCTTCGTCATCACCGTCGATCCCAACGCCCCGTTCACCCGCGGCGACCTGACCGACTTCCTGGAGGCGCGGCGCATCGGCACGCGCCGGCTGTTCTCCGGAAACCTCACTCGGCATCCGGCGTACATGAACGTCCCGCACCGGGTCGTCGGCGGACTCGCCAACAGCGACGTGATCACCGAGCACACCTTCTGGATCGGCGTCCATCCGCTGCTGACCGGCGAAATGGTCGACTACATGATCGCCTCCGTCCGGGAGTTCTGCGAAGGCACGCACTGACCGGCTCCGCCACCGAAGACCGTCGGACTCACCCGGAAGGCAATGACACATGAAGTGGGATCACCTGTACGTCGCCGGCCTGGGCACCTGGCTGCCCGAAGCGGTCCCGGTCGCCCAGGCCGTGGACGCCGGCCGATACGGCGCGGAACGCAGCGCGGCCCGCGACTACGCCTCGGTGTGCGTGGCCGGAACCGCCGAGGGCACCGCGCCGCCCGACATGGCGCGCGCCGCCGGCCGGGCCGCCATGGAGCAGTCCGGCCTGGTCGAACGGGACTTCTCGCTGCTGCTGCACGCCAGCCTCTGGTACCAGGGCCTGGACATCTGGCCGGCCGCCTCCTACGTGGCCGCCGGCAGCGTCGGGCGTGCCGTGCCGGCCTTCGACGTGCAGCAGCGCTGCAACGGGGCCCTGGGCGCGATCGAGCTGGCCGGCGCCCATCTCAGCGCGGGTGTGGGCCGCGGCTCCGCGGCGCTGATCACCACCGGCGACCGCTTCGCGCCGCCCGAGGTGGACCGGTGGAACATGCACGACTACAACGTCTACGGCGACGGCGGCACCGCGATGGTGCTCTCCGACGTGGACGGCTTCGCCCGCATCCTGTCCACCGTCACCGTCGCCGACAACTCCCTGGAGGAGTCCGCCCGCGGCGACGAACCGCTGGGCACCTCGCCGGTGTCCGGCCGGCCGATCGACCTGGTTGCCCGGGCCGCACAGCACGCCGCCGCCGGCGACCCCCAGCAGACCGAACTGCGCACCGGACGGCTGATCAACCAGGCGCGGAACCAGGTGCTCGCCGAGTCCAAGACGGCGCTGCGCGACATCCGCCGCATCGTCATCGGCGCGACCGGTCGCTTCGACGGCGGCTACCACTTCCACCACCTGCTCGCCGTCGGGGAGCCGGTGACCACGTGGGAGTACGGGCGTACCACCGGGCAC
>DASSBO010000280.1:0-3896 GCA_035698655.1 Streptomyces sp. | reverse complement strand
ACCTGCGGACGCGGCCGTCGACGCCGAACGGCTCGTCTTCCGGCGGGCCTTCCGGGATGTCATGGCCGAGCAGGTCGCCGCCGGTGTCGACAGCGGGCGGCTCCCCCCGCAGAACCCCGCACTGACCGCCGCCGCGCTCGTCGGCGCCGTCGGCGAGGCCCTCGTCGGGCCGCTCGCCGAGGGCGCCGCTCCCGGCGACCTGATCCCCGCCCTCATCTCCTTCACCCTGCGCTCTCTGGGAGGACGCGATGCCGTCGACGCATGAGGTCACCAACCAGGTGCCGCCGCCCTACGGGTACGACGCGGCCGCCGACCCCGCCCTGCTGGAGGCGCTGCGGCGGGAAGGCGCCGGCTGGGCCGAGGAGGAGCTGCACGAACTGGGCGCCCTCGCCGGGTCCGAGCAGGCCGCCGAGTGGGGGCGGCTCGCCAACGAGAACGAGCCGGTGCTGCGCACGCACGACCGCTTCGGCCACCGCATCGACGAGGTCGAGTTCCACCCGCACTGGCACGACCTGATGCGGGTGGCGGTCGGCCACGGGCTGCACGCCGCGCCCTGGCAGGAGCCGCGCGCCGGGGCGCACGTCGCCCGCGCGGCGAAGTTCTACCTGTGGAGCCAGGTCGAGGCCGGGCACACCTGCCCGGTGTCCATGACGTACGCCGCGGTGCCCGCCCTGCGCGCCACACCGGCGCTGGCGGAGTGGGCCGAGCCGCTGCTGGCCTCCCGGGAGTACGACTTCGGGCTGCGGGAACCGCGCGGCAAGCGCGGGCTGATCGCCGGCATGTCGATGACGGAGAAGCAGGGCGGCTCCGACGTGCGGGCCAACACCACCGAGGCCGTGCCCGCCGCGGACGGCACCTACCGGCTCACCGGGCACAAGTGGTTCACCTCCGCGCCCATGTCGGACCTCTTCCTCACCCTCGCGCAGGCGCCCGGCGGTCTTTCCTGCTTCCTGCTGCCCCGGGTGCTGCCGGACGGCACACGGAATCCGATCCGGCTGCAGCGGCTCAAGGACAAGCTGGGCAACCGCTCCAACGCCTCCGCCGAGATCGAGTACGAGGAGGCCGTCGGCCTGCTGGTGGGGGAGGAGGGGCGCGGGGTGCGGACCATCATCGAGATGGTCAACATGACCCGGCAGGACTGCGTGCTGGGCGCGGCGGCCGCGATGCGCCAGGGCACCGTGCGCGCCGTCCAGCACGCCACGCACCGGCGGGCGTTCGGCAAGGCGCTGCTCGACCAGCCGCTGATGCGCAACGTGCTGGCGGACCTGGCCGTCGAGTCCGAGGCGGCCACGGCGGTCGGCATGCGGCTGGCCGGAGCCACCGACCGGACCGTCGCCGGTGACGAGGCCGAGGCGCGGTTCCGGCGCCTCGCGCTGGCCGTCACCAAGTACTGGGTGTGCAAGCGCGGTCCGGCACACGCGGCCGAGGCGCTGGAGTGTCTGGGCGGCAACGGGTACGTCGAGGAGTCCGGCATGCCGCGGCTCTACCGCGAGGCGCCGCTGGTCTCCATCTGGGAGGGTTCCGGCAACGTCGCCGCGCTCGACGCGCTGCGGGCCATGGCGCGGCAGCCCGAGACCGTCGAGGCGTTCTTCGACGAGGTCGGCCTGGCGGCCGGCGCCGACCGGCGGCTGGACACCGCCGTGGAGACGCTGCGCAAGGAACTGACCGACCCGGCGGAGGCGGAGTACCGCACGCGGCGGCTCGCCGAGGCGATGGCCCTCGTCCTGCAGGGCTCGCTGCTGGTGCGGCACGGCCACCCGGCGGTGGCCGACGCCTTCTGCGCCTCCCGGCTCGCCGGCGACCACGGCCAGGCGTTCGGCACCCTGCCGACCGGGCTCGACACCGCCGCGATCCTGGACCGTGCGGCGATGGTGCCTGCCTGAGCCTGCTGCCTGGACCTTGTAGCCTCCCCTGCGTGTTCGTCGCGCGCTCTCTCGCCCTGTTCCTGCTGGCAGCCCTGCTGGAGATCGGCGGTGCCTGGCTCGTCTGGCAGGGCGTGCGCGAGCACAGGGGATGGCTGTGGATCGGCGGCGGCGTCATCGCGCTCGGGTTGTACGGCTTCACCGCAACCCTCCAGCCCGACGCGCACTTCGGCCGTATTCTCGCCGCCTACGGCGGCATCTTCGTCGCCGGGTCGCTCGCCTGGGGCGTGGTCGCCGACGGGTACCGGCCCGACCGGTGGGACATCGCCGGGGCGCTGATCTGCCTCGTCGGGATGGCGGTCCTCATGTACGGTCCACACGACCGGTGACGTGCCGGCCGAAGCAGGGGGAGAGGCGGGGCATGAGCGGCGAGGCGGCGCATCTCGCGCGGCGGGCGCGGTCGTTCGGGGGAGTGGCCGAGGTCTACGACCGGGCGCGGCCCGGATACCCGGACAAGCTGTTCGGGCACATCGCCGGTCAGCTGACCGGCCCGGACGTGCTCGAGGTCGGAGCGGGCACCGGCAAGGCCACTGCCGGTCTCCTCGCGCAGGGACTGCAGGTGACGTGCCTGGAGCCGGACGCGGAGATGGCCGCCGTGCTCGCCGCACGGACCACCGACGCCGCAGAGCCGCGCATCGAGGTCGAGACCCTGGAGTCCTTCGTGGCCGGCGACGACGTCTTCGACGGGCTGGTCAGTGCGCAGGCCTGGCACTGGACGGCCGCCGGGACGCGGATGGACCGGGCGGCGGCCCTGCTGCGGCCCGGCGGCTACCTCGGGTTGTTCTGGAACCGGGGCACCTACCGGGAGCCGGAAGCGCACGCAGGCGTCCAGGCGCTCTACGACGAGTTCGGACTCTTCGGTCTCGACCGGCCCAAGGAGCCCGTCGGCACCGCCGCCGAGGTGGCATCGGCCCACGACCCGGCCGGCTGGCCCGGCGACGAGCTGGCCGCGCATCCCGCCTTCGAGCACCTCGGCGTGCGGGTCTTTCCGTGGGTGCGGCACTACACGGCGACCGAGTTCACCGAGCTGCTGCTGACCACCTCGCACTACCGGCTCCTCGAGCCGCAGCTGTGCGAGCGGCTCCTGGCCGCCGTCGGCGCCCTCATCCGCGAGCGGTTCGGCGACCGGCTCACGATCGACTGGTCGACCGGCTGCCACCAGGCCCGCCGCCGAGACAAGCGGAACCCCGGATTCAGTCTTCACCATTGAACTCCGTATCCTTTTCGTGATCTATTTGTCACCGGACGATGTCCGAACGGGTGATCGGGAAAGGTGGGGGTCGGGGTGGAGTCCGGGCTCGCCGGGGGACCGGCGTACACGAGTGCGGCACAGCGGACCGGACAGCGAATCCCCGCCCAGCGGGCCGCCGCCACCGGCCACGCCTTCCGCGGCGACGTCGAAGGCCTGCGTGCGCTGGCCATCGCGGGCGTCATGTCGTACCACGCGGGGGTCGACGACCTCTCCGGCGGCTACGTCGGCGTCGACGTCTTCTTCGTCGTCTCCGGGTTCCTGATCACCGGGCTGCTGCTGCGCGAACTCGAGGGGCAGGGGACCATCGCGCTGCTGCGCTTCTACGGCCGCCGGATGCGCCGGCTGCTGCCCCTGACCGCCGTCGTCCTGGTCAGCGTCGTCCTGCTGTCCTGGCTGCTGTACTCGCCCGTGGAACGCCGCTCCGTCTACGGCGACGTGATGGCCGCCGCCATGTACGTGCTCAACTGGCGACAGCAGGCCCAGGCGGTCGACTACTCCGCCCTGCACGCCATGGCCAGCCCGCTGCAGCACTTCTGGTCCCTGGCCGTCGAGGAGCAGTTCTACCTGGTGTGGCCGCTCGCGCTGCTGGCCGTCGCCCGGCTCTGCCGCGGCCGCCGTCACCTGCGCCGCCACCTCGGCGTCGTCCTCGGCCTGCTCGCCGCCGCCTCGCTGCTCTACTCCGTCGTCCTCACCCAGCGCGACGCGAGCGCCGCGTACTTCTC
>DASSBO010000279.1:0-2361 GCA_035698655.1 Streptomyces sp. | reverse complement strand
CGATTGGCACCGACGCCTCGAAGGCGATGCTGTGGCACCAGTCCCATGCCGCGACGGCGTGCACGCTCGCGGTGTACATGGTGACGAGTTCGACGCAGGAGCCGCCCGGCGGGTACATCGTCGGCGTGTAGATCGTGGTGTAGCTGTCGCCGATGGTCATCGCGGTCGTCACGGACTGGCTGGCACATGAGCCGTCGGCGCCGGCGAGCTGTTTGAAGGCGGTGCCCTGCGCCGGGTGGATGGAGGCCTGGAGGCTGCCGCCGCGGAGCGGGCCCTTGCCGGGCAGCCGGTCGGAGTTGCCCGCGCCCTGCACGCCGCGGGCGGCGCGGTGCTGCTTCGTGGCCTGCTGCAGCCGGTGGTGCACCTGGGACGTCGTCAGCTCGCCGCGTACGCCGTGCCCGGAGCTCACGCCCGCGGTGGTGCACGGGTTCGCCGTCAGGGTCTGCGTCGCGGCCGGTGCGGACGCCGGCGTCGCGCTCGCGGCCGAACCGAGTCCGCCGGTCAGCACGAGCGCCGCGCATGCGGCGAAGACGGCCGATCTGCGCGTGAGGATGCGCATGTCGTTCCTTCCATGGGTGGGGGACCAAGGAGTCGGGACGACGCGAGCCTCCGCCTAATGTTGCGAACCTGTCAATGGTGCGTACCTTTTGCTGTGCCGCCGTCGGCCGGCACGCGCCGACAGCGAAAGGGCCCCGCCTGCCGGCGGGGCCCGTCCGTGCAGGGGTGCTCAGCCCTCCGCCGGAGTCAGGGTCATGGACACCGAGTTGATGCAGTACCGCTGGTCCGTCGGCGTCGGGTAGCCCTCACCGGCGAAGACGTGCCCCAGGTGCGACCCGCAGCGCGCGCAGCGCACCTCGGTGCGGACCATGCCCATCGAGTGGTCCTCGATCAGCTCGACGGCGTCCGAGTCCGCCGGGTCGTAGAAGGAGGGCCAGCCGCAGTGCGAGGAGAACTTCGTCTCCGAGCGGAACAGCTCCGCGCCGCAGGCGCGGCAGGAGTAGACGCCCTCGGTGGTGGTGTCGGTGTACTCGCCCTTGAACGGCGCCTCGGTGCCGGCCTGCCGCAGGACCCGGTACTCCTCGTCGGACAGCTCCGCGCGCCACTGCTCGTCGGGCTTGTCGATCTCGTAGGCCATCAGTGCGCTCCTCGGTTCGTCTCGGCCAGCCGGGCGAGGATGCGCGGCCCCAGTTCGGTCACGTCACCCGCGCCCATGGTGACAACGACGTCGCCGGGCTTCGCCATTCCGGCCAGCAGGGCCACGGCCTCGTCGCGGGAGTGGGCGTGCCGGGTGTCGGCGCCGGCGCCGCGGGCCGCGTCGAGGACGAGTGCGCTGGTCACGCCCTCGATCGGGTCCTCGCGCGCCGGGTAGACGTCGAGGACGGCGGAGGCGTCCGCCAGCGCGAGTGCCTGCCCCATCTCGGCGCCG
This sequence comes from Streptomyces sp., assembly GCA_035698655.1. GTDB lineage: Bacteria > Actinomycetota > Actinomycetes > Streptomycetales > Streptomycetaceae > Streptomyces. Next base: position 935 of record DASSBO010000279.1, on the reverse strand, counting down.
AGCTGCTGGGTGCGGCTGAAGAGGTGCGGCTGGAAGAGCACCAGGACCCGCCCGCCGCCGGCGGCGACGCGGACGGCCTCGAGGTCCGCGGTCATCTCGGTGGGGTGGTGGGCGTAGGTGTCGATGACCTGGACGCTGTCCTCCTCGCCCTTGAGCTGCAGGCGCCGGTTGACGCCGGTGTAGCTGCCCAGCGCCCTGGCCAGGGCCGCGGACGGCACGTCGGTCGCGGCGCCGGCGGCCAGGGCGGCGACCGCGTTGTGCGCGTAGTGCCGGCCCGGAACGCGGACGGTGAAGGTGAGCTCCTCGCCGCCGGAGCGCCGGACGGTGACCTGGCTGGTCAGGCCCAGCGGGGTGATGCGGACGATCCGCACGTCGGCGTCGGCGGCCTCGCCGTAGGTGACCACGTGCAGCCCGTCGCGGCCGCGCACCCGGGCGGTCAGCTCGCGGGAGCCGGGGTGGTCGGCGGAGACGACGAGCGTGCCGCCGGGCCGGATGCGGGCCACGAACGTCTCGAAGGAGTCGTGGATCTCCTTGAGGGACGCGTAGTTGGCGTGGTGGTCGAGCTCCACGTTGAGCACGATCGCCGTCTCGGGCGCGTACTTGTGGAAGCTGCGGTCGCTCTCGTCGGCCTCGGCGACGAACAGCTCGCCCTCGCCGTGCGCGGCGTTGGTGCCCGGGCCGTCCAGGTCGCCGCCGATGGCGTAGGACGGGTCGAGGCCGAGGGAGCGGAGGCTCACGGCGAGCATCGAGGTGGTGGTGGTCTTGCCGTGGGTGCCGGCGACGGCGAGCGCGCGGCGGTCCTCCATGAGGGCGGCCAGCGCGTCGGAGCGGTGCACGACGGGGACGGAGCGCTCGTGGGCCGCGCGCAGTTCCGGGTTGTCGGGGCGGATCGCGCTGGAGACGACGACGCAGGTGGCGTCGGGGGCCAGGTGGGC
>DASSBO010000278.1:0-3797 GCA_035698655.1 Streptomyces sp. | reverse complement strand
GGAGGTCAGGTAGCGGTTGAAGCGCGCCTGGTAGATCGCCGCGATCGGGCCGAGGCCCATGGAGACCGTGGGGAACTCCCACAGCCAGGGCAGCCGGCGCGGGTGCGGGTAGGACGGCAGGCCCTGGCCGCCGGCCTCCTGGCGGAAGTTGTCCAGGTGGGCCTCGGTGAGCCGGCCGTCGAGGAAGGCGCGGGCGTAGATGCCGGGGGAGGCGTGGCCCTGGATGTAGAGCTGGTCGCCGGAGCCGCCGGTGGCCTGGTCGTCCTTGCCGCGGAAGAAGTGCTGGAAGCCGGTCTCGTAGAGCCAGGCGGCGGAGGCGAACGTCGCTATGTGGCCGCCGAGGCCCTGCCGGCTGCCACGGGTGACCATGGCGGCGGCGTTCCAGCGGTTCCAGGCGGTGATCCGGGCCTCCATCGCCTCGTCACCCGGGAAGTCGGGCTCGGCGGCGGTGGGGATGGTGTTGACGTAGTCCGTCTCGAGCAGCTTGGGCAGGGCCAGGCCCTGCCGCTCGGCGTGCTCGAGGGTGCGCCGCATCAGGTAGGCGGCACGGTGCCCGCCCGCGTGTTCGGCGACCGCGTCCAGCGACTGGCGCCATTCGGCGGTCTCCTGCGGGTCGCGGTCCGGGAGCTGGTCGAGCTCGCTCGGCTGGTTGCGTACGGGATCGGGCATGTGTGCTACCTCACCTCGCGGACGGACGGTTGTCGTGCTGTGGGAAGGGTTCGTTCCTCTGGGCAGGCAGGACAGGGGATCGCCCCAGCGTTCGAACTCTACGCCGTCGATCGATGATCGATCAAAGGTTCACCGGGAATTGGCATCCCGTGCCTTCAAAGTCGGCACGCAGTGCCTGCCTTGCTTTCCGGGGCGCAGGCCAGCTTACGCCTGCGGAGCGCAGCCGAGAACGTGCAGCTTCACCAGGCCGGAGATGTCCGGGTCGCCCCGGCGGAAGGCGTCGACGACGGCCTGGTGCTCCTCGGCGTAGGACTGCTGCACGGTGCCCAGCCAGCGGATGGACAGCGCCGTCCACACCTCGATCCCCAGCGACTCCCAGGTGTGCAGCAGCACGCTGTTCCCCGACGCCCGCACCAGCTCGCGGTGGAAGGCGACCGTGTGCCGCACCTGTGCCTCGCCGTCCCCGGCCCGGTCGGCCTCGTACAGGGCGGTCACGTGCGGCTCCAGCACCGAGACGTCCTTGCCCAGCGCCGGCGCCGCCAGCTCCGCGGCGATCTGCTCCAGGCCGGCCCGCACCGGGTAGATCTCCTCCAGGTCGGCCGCCGACAGCTCGCGCACCCGCACGCCCTTGTTCGGCGCCGACTCGATGAGCCGCAGCCCCTCCAGCTCGCGCAGCGCCTCCCGCACCGGGGTCTGGCTGACCCGCAGCTCCACCGCGATCCGCCGCTCCACGATCCGCTCGCCCGGTTGCCACCGGCCGCTGACGATCCCCTCCACGATGTGCTCGCGGATCTGCTCGCGCAGCGAGTGGACGACGGGCGGGGTCATGGGCGCGCTCCTCATGGCAGCAGGTGACGACTCGACCATACGGTGTGACGATACGAGGCTTCCGGAAAGGCGACGCCCCCGCCCGGATCGCTCCGGGCGGGGGCGCGTGAGCACCTCGTGGGCGGCTTCAGGTCACAGACCCAGCTCGCCCTCGAACTCGCCGGCCTCCAGCCGCGCCTTGACGTCGGCCAGGTAGCGGGCCGCGTCGGCGCCGTCGACCAGCTGGTGGTCGTAGGACAGCGTCAGGTAGACCATGTCGCGGATCGCGATGGTCTCGCCGAGCTCCGGGTGGTTCACCACGACCGGACGGCGCACGGTGGCGCCGATGCCCAGCTCCGCGACCTGCGGGTAGTTCACGATGATCGTGTCGAACAGCGCACCGCGCGAACCGGTGTTGCTGATCGTGAACGTGCCGCCGGACATGTCGTCCGGGCCCAGGCCGCCGCCGCGGACCTTGCCGGCCAGCTCGGCCGTCTTGCGGGCGATGCCCGAGAGGTTCAGGTTGCCGGCCTCCTTGATGACCGGAACCATCAGGCCCTTCTCCGAGTCCACCGCGATGCCGATGTTCTCGACGTCGAAGTAGGTGATCGTGCCGTCGTCGTTGATCCTGGCGTTGATGGCCGGGTGGGCCTTCAGCGCCTCGGCGGCGGCCTGCACGAAGAACGGCATCGGGGAGAGCTTGACGCCCTCGCGTGCCTGGAAGGCCTCCTTGGCACGCGCCCGCAGCTTCATGATCCGGGTCACGTCGACCTCGACCACGGTGGACAGCTGCGCCTGGCTGTGCAGCGCCTTCATCATGTTGTCGCCGATGACCTTGCGGATCCGCGGCATCTTCACCGTCTGGCCGCGCAGCGGCGACGGCTCGACCGGCTTGGCCGCGGACGGCGCCGGCGCGGCCGCCTGCGGAGCCGGAGCGGACTGCTTGGCGGCCTCGGCGGCCGCCACCACGTCCTGCTTGCGGATCCGGCCGCCGACGCCCGTGCCCTTGACGTTCGCCAGGTTGACGCCCTGCTCGGAGGCGAGCTTGCGCACCAGCGGCGTGACGTAGGCGCCGTCGGCCTCGGCCGGCTGGGCCGGGGCGGCGGGGGCCTGCGGCTGCGCCGGGGCGGGCGCGGGGGCCGGAGCCGGTGCCTGAGCCTGCGGCTGCGCGGGCGCCGGCTGCGGCGCCGGAGCCGGCTCGGGAGCGGGCTCGGGGGCCTGCTGCTGCGCGGGCTGCTCGGAGGGTGCCGGCTGTTGTGGCTGGGCCGGCTGGGCCGGGGGCTCGGGCTCCGCGGCGGGCTCCGGCGCGGTCGCCTGCCCCGACTGCTCAGCCTGCTTTTGCTCCTCCTGTGGCTGCACCTCGGCCTGCTCCGGCTGCTCCGCGGGCGCCGGGGACGTCGCCTCCGGGGCGGTCTGCCCCGCGTTGTCGGAGCCGATCACGGCCAGCTCGGCGCCGACCTCGACCGTCTCGTCCTCGTTGACCTTGATCTCGAGCAAGGTCCCGGCTGCAGGGGATGGGATCTCGGTGTCGACCTTGTCGGTGGAGACCTCGAGCAGAGACTCGTCCGCCGCCACCTGGTCGCCGACCTGCTTGAGCCAGCGGGTCACGGTCCCCTCGGTGACCGACTCGCCCAGCTCCGGCAGCCGCACGACGGTCTGCTCGCCCGACGACTGAGATGCGCCGGCAGTCGCGGCGGCGACCTCCTCGCGAGGCGCCTCGTCCTTCTGCTCCGGCTGTTCCTGGGCCTGGACGGGTGCGGGCTCCTCCGCGGTGGTGGGTGATTCGGGGGTGTCGGCCTGCTCGGCCTGGGCGTGGGCCGCGTCGCGCTCGGTCGCCTCCTCGTCGAGGGGCGTCTCGGCGGGCTGGTCCTGGCCCTCCTCCGCCTCCTGGCCACCGTCGTCACCTGTGTCACCGCCGCCGGCGGACTCGTCGGACGAGCCGACCACGGCGAGCACGGCACCGACCTCGACCGTGTCGTCCTCGTTGGCCTTGATCTCCAGCAGGGTGCCGGCGACCGGCGACGGGATCTCGGTGTCGACCTTGTCCGTCGACACCTCCAGCAGCGGCTCGTCGGCCTCGACGCTGTCGCCGACCGCCTTGAGCCAGCGGGTGACGGTGCCCTCGGTGACGGACTCGCCGAGCGCCGGCAGCACCACGTCGGTGCCGGACGCGCCCGACGCGCCCTGGGCCGCCTCGGCGGTCGGGGCCGGTGCGGGCGCGTCCGTCTCGGTGGACGGCGTCGCGGCGGCGGGCTGGGCGGGGGCCTCGGCGGCGGGCGCTGCCTCGGCGGCGGGCGCGGGGGCCGCCGCCGGGGCGCCGC
>DASSBO010000277.1:0-2841 GCA_035698655.1 Streptomyces sp. | reverse complement strand
GACCCCGGCCGGCCTGTACGCCACCGACGAAGTCACCGCGTCCACGCTGCCCGTCGACCTCGTCACGGACACCTACCGCACCATGCTCCGCACCGTCGTGCCCGTCGACGCCGGCGACCTGCTGGACATCGCCGCGTGGGCGCGGGTCACCAACGACACCGGACGCGACCGCGGCGATCCCGGCTACACCGTGGGGGTGGGCTGGCACCTGTGGGCCTATGACGTCGACACCCAGGCCGCCTCCTCGGGGGAGTGGTGGCGGATCGCCCCGTGGTGTGGCGACAACGTCACCCGCGACCGGCACCACATGCCGCTGGCCATCGACACCGTGTACCGGGTGCCCGCCGACTGGCCGGCCGGGCACCGCATCGTCGTGGTGCTGCGCGCTGACGCGCACTCCACCGCTGCGGTCGACGGTGACGAGCTCACAGTCGACCGCGAGTACGGGCACCTGACGGTGCGCCGGTGGAAGGAAGTGTGCTGATGTCCAAGAGCGGCCCGCAGCGCTACCCGGGGGCGTCGACGCGCTACTGGTTCCAGTCCCGCTACGGCGGCGACGCGATGGAGTCGAACGTGGGCGTCCTCCACACCACCGAGGGCACCAGCGTGCCCGGCTACGGCGGCGGCGCCGTAGCGCCGAACTTCACCGCGGCGCCGGATATCGGCCGCCGGCGGCTGGTCTGGTTCCAGCACTTCGACTTCGACGTCTCCGCGCGGGCGCTGGAGAACCGCGCGGGCGGCGTCGAGACGAACACCATGAACGCGCTGCAGGTCGAGCTGGTGGGCACCTGTGACCCGGCGCACCGACGCTCGTGGGGCTCGCAGCGCGCCGGACGCGACTACCTGTACTGGCCGGACGCGCCGGACTGGGCGCTCGCCGAGCTCGGGGCGTTCGTCCGGTGGGCGCACGACCACCACGGCATCAAGATGCAGTCGGGCGTCGACTGGCGCGCCTACCCGGCCAGCTACGGCAACAGCCCGGCCCGCATGTCCGGCGCCCAGTGGCTGTCCTTCTACGGCTGGTGCGGGCACCAGCACGTGCCGGAGAACGCGCACGGCGACCCCGGTGACCTCGACATGGCCCGCGTGCTCGAGCACGCCAAGGGCGCAGCAACGGCAGCAAGAGAGGACGACGACGTGGCACTCAGCGACGACGACGTGGAACGGATCGCGGAAGCGGCCGCCGTGCGGTTCTGGAACAAGGACATCATCGCCTACTTCAAGACCGACAAGGACAACCAGCTGCGGCAGCCGGAGAACTGGGCGACCGACGTCTGGGGGCGCCTGGACCGGGTCGAGCGCGGCGTGAAGCAGCTCGCCGCCCGCGGTGCCGCACAGGACGCGGCCCTTGCCCGCCTCGCCGACGGCGGCGGTATCACCGCCGAACAGATCCAGGCCGCAGCGGAGGCCGGCGCCCGCGCGGCGCTCGCCGAGCTCGGCGAAGACCTCACCGAGGAGCACTGACAGATGGCCACCACCGCCACCCCCGCGCCCATCGAGGCGAAGGTCAAGACCGCCACCTGGGCGGCCACACTCGTCGGCATCGCCGTCACCGTCCTCAACGCCCTGCCCGGCAACAGCCAGCTGATGGGCCCGCTGCCGGCGTGGCTGCAGGCCGTCATCACGGTCGTCGTGCCGCCGCTCGTGACGTTCCTCGCCGGGTGGGCTGCCCGGCACACCCCCCGTACCGGCACCGGCGCCGTCGCCGACCAGCAGGGCGCCTGATCTGAGGAGTGCTGGTGGCCGATGAGCCGACTCTCGGTGAGATCGTCCGGCGCCTGGAGGCGGTGCACGCAGACCTCAAAGAGGACGTGCGGGAGCTCGGCTCACGGCTCGACTCCAAGGTCTCCATGGAGCGCTACACCATCGAGCAGGCCGCCCGCGACGAGGGCCACAAGCGCCTGGCTGAGCGGGTGAGCGGCCTCGAAGAAGCCCGCGAGCAGGAGCGGCGGGACCGCGAGCGCGAGCGGCAGGAAGAGAACAACCGCCGCCGTACCGACCGGCGACTGGTCTTCACCGCGCTGATCGCTCCGATCGTGGTGGTCCTCGTGCAGACGTGGCTGGCGACGAAAGGGGCGGGCGGGTGAAGCACAAGGCGAGCCGCAGGATTCCCCGCCTGGCCCTTCCGTCAGCTCGCGGTGACGTGACGTTCGCGGTCGGCGTCGTCCTCGGCCTGGCTGTCCTGCTGTGGCTCGTGTGGACCGTGAAGTCTCTGGCCGGCGAGCTGCGGGAGGCCAACGACGCCCGCGACGCGCTGGCGAGCCAGGTACAGCAGCTCGGCGGCGAGCCCGTCGCAGGGCCGCCGGGCAGCCGCGGCCAGGTCGGGCCTGAGGGGCCGGCCGGTGACCCTGGCGATCGCGGCCCGATGGGGCCGCAGGGGCCGGGCGGTGAGACGGGTCCGTCTGGCAGCCCCGGCCCCTCCGGGGCTCCTGGAGAGGCAGGTCCGTCCGGTGAACCGGGCAGCCAGGGTCAGGCTGGTGAGGCCGGGCCGCCTGGGCCGCAGGGTGATCCGGGGCCGGCCGGTCCTCAGGGCGAACCTGGCGAGCAGGGACCGCGCGGGGAGCGCGGCCCCGCAGGGCCGGCGCCGTCGTCCTGGTCGTTCACCTACCAGGGCACGACGTACCGGTGCACGCCGGTCTCGGAGGGCTCTACTCGCTACTCCTGCGACCCGGAGCAGCCGGCCGACGAGCCGACGCCCGATCCGTCACCGTCACCATCCAGCGGTGGGCTGCTGGGCCTGCTGGCCCTTGACCCGAACCGCCGCACCTACCCGTGAGGAGAACCGCATGGAGCCACCCGTTCCCGCCGACCCGCCGCCGCCCGAGCCGGGCGCGGCCGACA
>DASSBO010000276.1:0-9606 GCA_035698655.1 Streptomyces sp. | reverse complement strand
TCGGCCGATCCGGTCGTTCAGCCCTGCACGGCGAGCACCAGCGGAAGGACGTGCGCGGCGCCCGCCCGGCGCAGCAGTCGTGCGGCGACCGCGAGCGTCCAGCCGGTCTCGGTGAAGTCGTCGACGAGCAGCACCGGTCCGCCCGCCGCGGCGACGGACTCGGCCGTATCCGGGCCGAGGACCAGCGAGCGGTGCAGGAAGAACAGCCGCCGGGCGCTGTTGCTCCGCGCCGGTGTGGGCCCGGCTTCCGGCGCGAGCTCCACCGAGCCCAGCAGCGGCATCCTGCCGACCGCGGCGACCCGTTCGGCCAGCGACGCGATCAGGCGGGGCCGGGTCTGTGAGCCGAGCGCGACCACGCCGACCGGACGGGCCGGCGCGTCGCCTTCCCCGGAGCTCCAGCCGCCCGGCCCCTTCGCCCAGTCGGCGAGCACGTCCACCACCGCGTTCAGCACGTCGTCCGGCACCGGGCCGTCGGGGGCCTGCGGGGCCAGCGCCGGGCGCAGCCGGTTGCCCCAGCCGATGTCGGACAGCCGGCCCAGCGCCCGCCCGGTCGCCGCGCGTTCGCCTTCCGGGATCCTGCCCTTGAGCTCGAGGCCGAGCGCGGCCAGGCCCGTCGGCCACATCTTGCGCGGCTCGACGACGAGGCCCGGCCGGTCGAGCTGCCCGCGGGCGGCCGACAGGGCCTGTTCGGCCACCTCGGCCGTGAACCGCGGGCGGTCGCAGTTGTCGCACCTGCCGCACGGCGCGGCCAGGTCGTCGTCCAACTGCCGCCGCAGGAACTCCATGCGGCAGCCGGAGGTGGTGACGTACTCGCGCATGGCGTGCTGTTCGGCCTCGCGTTGCCGGGCCACCCAGGCGTACCGCTCCGCGTCGTAGGTCCAGGGCCGTCCGGTCGCGCGCCAGCCGCCCTTGACCCGCTGCACGGCCCCGTCCACGTCGAGCACCTTGAGCATCATCTCCAGCCGGGAGCGGCGCAGTTCCACCTGCGGCTCCAGGGCGGGCAGCGACAGCGGGCGTTCGGCGGCCTCCAGCACACTCAGGGTGCGTCGCACGTCGGTCTCGGGCGGGAAGGCGAGGGAGGCGAAGTAGCGCCAGATCGCCTCGTCCTCCGGCCCCGGCAGCAGCAGCACCTCGGCGTGGTCCACGCCGCGGCCGGCCCGCCCGACCTGCTGGTAGTAGGAGATGGGGGAGGAGGGCGAGCCCAGGTGCACGACGAAGCCGAGGTCGGGCTTGTCGAATCCCATGCCGAGCGCCGAGGTGGCGACCAGCGCCTTCACCCGGTCGGCGAGCAGGTCGGCCTCCGCGCTCTCGCGTTCGGCGTTCTCGGTGCGGCCGGTGTAGGCGGCGACGTTGTGCCCGCTCTGCCGCAGATGCGCGGTGACCTCCTCGGCGGCGGCGACGGTGAGCGTGTAGATGATGCCCGAACCCGGCAGTTCGTCCAGGTGCTCGGCCAGCCACGCCATGCGGTGAGCGGCGTCGGGCAGGCGCAGCACACCCAGGCGCAGGCTCTCCCGGTCCAGCGGGCCGCGCAGGACGAGGGCTTTCTCGGACTCCTCGCCGGTGCCGAGCTGCTCGGCGACGTCGGCCGTCACCCGGGCGTTGGCCGTGGCGGTGGTCGCCAGGACCGGCACGCCCTGGGGCAGCTCCGCCAGCATCGTGCGCAGCCGCCGGTAGTCGGGCCGGAAGTCGTGTCCCCAGTCGGAGATGCAGTGCGCCTCGTCGACGACGAGCAGCCCCGTGGTGGCGGCGAGCTGCGGGAGCACGCCGTCGCGGAAGTCGGGGTTGTTCAGCCGTTCCGGGCTGACCAGCAGCAGGTCGACGGCTCCCTCGGCGATCTCCCGGCGCACGCCCTCCCACTCCTCGGTGTTGGCCGAGTTGATCGAGCGGGCCCGGATCCCGGCGCGCTCCGCCGCGTCGATCTGGTTGCGCATGAGGGCCAGCAGCGGGGAGACGATCACGGTCGGCCCGCTGCCCTGCTGCCGGAGCAGGGCGGTGGCGACGAAGTAGACGGCCGACTTGCCCCAGCCCGTGCGCTGCACGACCAGCACCCTGCGCCGCTCCGCGACCAGCGCTTCGACCGCCCGCCACTGGTCCTCGCGCAGCCGGGAGCGGCCGGATTCGTCCCCCACGAGCCGGGAGAGAACGGCGTCGGCCGTGGTGCGCAGCGCGGTGTCAGTCATGCCTCCATGCAAACGCATCCCGCCCGGTCCGTCGAAGGCGGCCTGTGGACGACGCGGCTGAACCGCCACGAAAGAAAGAAGATCAATAGGACGAACGCCGGTCGCTGTGGACAACGCACGGCAGCCGGCGCTCTCCCGGGTCCACTGTCGTCGCATGACTTCTCAGCACGGCGGCCCGACCGCCGCACATGCGCTGTCCGACGCCCAGGTCCAGGTCTCGCTGCGCAGCCCCGGCGAGCTCGCCGACGCACTGCCCTACCTCCTCGGATTCCATCCGGACGACTCCGTCGTCCTGGTCGCCCTGCACGGTGAGCGGGGCCGGTTCGGCGGGCGGATGCGCGTCGCCATCCCGGCCGAACCCGAAGCGTGGGCGGGCATCGCCGACCAGCTCGCCGGCTGCCTGGTGACGGCCTCCTCGGCCCGCGGAGACCGGCCCGACGGCGCACTGCTCTTCCTCTGCCGCGATCCCGGGCCCGGTGAGGACGGGGCAGTCGTCGTCGAGCAGTTGCGGCCGTTCGCCCAGCTGCTGCGTACCGCCTGCGGTGAGCGGGAGGTGCCGGTCTACGAGGCGCTGTGCGTCTCGGCGGGACGCTGGTGGTCCTACGTGTGCCGGGGCGCCGACTGCTGCCCGCCGGAGGGCTCCGCGCTGTCCCCGCCGGGCACCTCGCAGATGGCCGCGGCGGCCGCATTCGCCGGTCTGCGGGTGCGCGGCTCGCTGACGGAGATCGAGTCCCGGCTGGTCCCGCCCGCCGCGGCGGAGGACGGACCGGAGGAGGCGCTGGACGCCGCGTACGCCGGGCTACTGCCGCGGATGCTGCGCCCGGGCGGTGCGGAGGAGGTGCGGGAGGAGACGCTGGCGCTGGCCGGACGGCTGGTGGCCCGCCTCCGTGCCGCCGGAACAGGACCGGCCGGGCGTGCCGAGAAGAGTGGGGTGGAGGCGGCGGCCGCTGCGGACGCACGGGACGACGCCTTGGTCGGCTTGGCGGAGGCCGCGGCGGTGGTCTTCGGCCTGCAGGACCGGTTGACCCGGGACCGGGCCGCGGAGTGGATGGAGGGCGAGGACGCCGAGCCGGCCCTGCGGCTGTGGCGGGCGCTGGCCCGGCGGTGTGTCGGCCCCTACGCCCACCATGCGGCCGCCCCGCTGACGCTGGCGGGGTGGGTCGCGTGGTCCGTCGGCGACGAGCCGACGGCCAGAGTGGCCCTGGGGCGGGCGCTCGACGCCGACCCCGACTACGTCTTCGCGCAACTGCTGCACCGCGCCTGCAACGAAGGACTCGACCCCGAGCCGCTGCGGCAGTGCATGCGTGAGGAACGCCGGTCGCGCCGTTCTCCGGGGGTGGCCGGCTCCGCCTGACGCGGGTTCACGAAGACGGTTTTTATCGTCAGGCAGACGACTATGATCACCGCCATGCCCTACGATCCGTCGGCCTTCCCGCCCTTCGCCGTCACCGTCGACCTGGTCGTGCTCACCGTGCGCGGCCACCGGCTGTGTGCGCTCGCGGTCCGCCGCGGAGAGCCCCCGTTCCAGGGCCGGTGGGCGCTGCCCGGGGGCTTCGTGCGCACCGACGAGGACCTCGAGGCGGCGGCGGCGCGTGAACTGGACGAGGAGACCGGGCTGCGGACCGCCGCGGCGCCCGAGGGCGGAACGGAGGTGCACCTCGAGCAGCTCGCCACCTATGGCGATCCCGGCCGTGACCCGCGGATGCGTGTCGTGAGCGTCGCCCATCTCGTGCTCGCCCCCGGCCTGCCGTCGCCGACGGCGGGAGGTGACGCGCACAGTGCCCGCTGGGCACCGGTCGAGGACGTGCTCGAGCCGGGCGACGGGCTCGCGTTCGACCATCACCGCATCCTCGCGGACGGCGTCGAACGTGCCCGTTCCAAGATCGAGTACTCCTCGCTGGCGACCGCGTTCTGCCCGCCGGAGTTCACCGTCGGGGAGTTGCGCCGGGTCTACGAGGCGGTGTGGGGCGTCACGCTGGACCCGCGCAACTTCCACCGCAAGGTGACCGGTACGCCGGGGTTCCTGGTGCCCACCGGCGGGACGACGACCCGTCAGGGCGGCAGGCCCGCACAGTTGTTCCGGGCCGGCGGGGCGACGCTGCTGAACCCGCCGATGCTGCGGCCCGAAGCCTGACGACACCGGCGAAGCCCTGACCGAAAAGTCAGACATGTCGCGTTATCGTGCCCGAATGCGTCCCTCACGCGTCCGGCGGGAGAAGCGATGATCCAGGCCATCGGACTCACCAGTACCTCCGAGCGCCGGGTGGCACCGGCGGTCGACGACCTCACCTTCGACGCGCGGCCCGGTCAGGTCACCGTGCTGCTGGGACCGGAGGGCGCGGGGAAGACCGCGGCCCTGCGGCTCGCCCTGCAGATCGACGCGGGGCGCGGCACGGCCCTCTTCCGTGGGCGCCCGCTCGCCCGCGTCCCGCACCCGGCGCGGGAGGTCGGCGTACTGCTGGGGCAGACGCCGGGCCATCCCGGCCGCACGGCGCGCGGTCACCTGCGCATGCTCTGCGCCGTCGCCGGTGTGCCCGTCGAACGGGCCGACGAACTGCTGGACGTCGTCGGCCTGCGGCATCTCGCCGAGTTCCGGCTCGGCTCCTTCTCCACCGGCATGGACCGCAGGCTCGGTCTGGCCGGCGCCCTCGTCGGCGATCCGCACACACTCGTCCTGGACGAACCGTCGCGCGGCCTCTCACCGCGCGAACGGTGCTGGGTGCACGGCCTGCTGCGCGGCTTCGCCGCACAGGGCGGCGCGGTCCTGGTCGCCCTGCGCGAGCCGGCTGAGGCTGCCCGGATCGCGGACCGCGTGGTGACCGTCGATGGCGGCCGCCTGGTCGACGACCAGGACGTCGGCTCCTTCCTGCGCACCCGCTACCGCCCGCGGGTGGCGGTCAGTTCACCGCAGGCCGAGCGTTTGGCGACGCTGCTGCCGCGGGAGACGCACCGCGCCGGCCCGCAGCCCGGCGGGCCGTTGCAGGTGGTGCGCGAGTCGGGCACCCGGCTGTCGGTGTACGGCAGCGACTGTGCCGCCGTCGGAGAGATCGCCCACCGGCACGGCATCCTGGTGCACCGGCTGGCCGAAGAGCGTGGCCTGCACGAGGGTTCGGGCCTCGAAGGCGACACCGGGGCCGGCCCCGCGACGCCCCCGCCGGCGGCCCCGCGTGCCGGTTTCGCCCCCACCGGCCCCCGGCTTCCCGCGCTCGCACCGCCGGGCCCCGCCGCACCGCTGCGTTACGAACTGCACCGCTGTCTGGGGCTCCGCAGCACCTGGTACCTGCTGGCGGGCGCGCTCGCGGCGGCTTTGGTGGCCTGCGTGCTCATGGCCGGCTCCGGCACCGCTCCGCAGACAGCCGGCGAACTGGTGCACACCGTCTCGGGATGGCCGGCCGGTGCCGCGTTCCCGCTGCCCCCGGCCGCCTGGGCGGCCGGCCTGCTGGGCGCGCTCGCCTTCGGTCAGGAGTTCCGCTTCCCGGCGCTGGCCCCGGCAGGCGTGCCGGTCCCGCGCCGCATCGGCCTCCTCGGTGCCAAGCTCGCGGTGAGCGGCGGTGTCGCTCTCGTCCTGTGCATGGCGACGGTTGCGCTCGACGCCACGGTGCTCGGACTGCTGCACGGCCCCGGTGTGCTGCGACCGGCACCGGCCGGCACCGGCCGGCCGCTGTCGGCGATCGCCCTGCCGCTCTCGGCGGTGGGCTGTGCCTGGGCGGGTCTGCTGGCGGCCGGCGTCTTCCGTTCCGCGACGGCGGGCCTCGCGGCGGTGGCGGCCGTCCCGTTCGCCGTCGCCCCGGCGTTCGGAGACCTCGCCGTCCACCCGGCCCGCGGCGAGCTCGCCCTGTCGGTCGGCCCCTTCGAACTGCCGCTGCCGACCCCGTTCCCCGCGCTGTACGACGGATGGCCCGCTGCGGCCCAGTTGCTGACCCGGCCGGTCGGCACGGCACTGACGGTGTGTCTGGCCGGCCTGCTGTGCGGGTACCTCCTCACCGGGATGCGCGGCGGCGCGCAGTGGCCGAAGCCGGACCGCAGACCGGCTGTCGGCCCTGCGGTGGGCAGGCGGCTGCTGAATGCGGCACGCATCGCCCGGAGATGACGGAAGGACATTCGTTTCTTTCCGATAAGGCGTCAATTGTCCGGAAGCCCACGATCACCCTTTCGTGTGCTTTTCACCAAAGCCCTCAAGGCGGCCCACGGCCCGGCCGACAAAGAGAGGCGTGACTACCCTTGCGCAGACCATGATGACCGCCGCCCGCCAAGCCGACTCGGGGTCGGGCGAACTGGACCGCTACGCGTACACCGAGCCGGCCGGTCCGGCCCGGGTGAACGGCAACGCCCCCGTCTGGGAGGGCTCCGAGTCGGACATGGGCCGCATGCCCCGCCGGTCCGCCGGAAACCGGGGCCGCGGTCTGCACGGCCAACTCGTGCAGCAACTCGGACAGATGATCGTCTCCGGCGACCTCGGCGCCGACCGGCCGCTGGTGCCGGAGGAGATCGGCCAGCGCTTCGAGGTCTCGCGCACGGTCGTGCGTGAGTCGCTGCGGGTCCTGGAGGCCAAGGGGCTGGTCAGCGCCCGGCCGAACGTGGGCACCCGGGTGCGGCCCGTCAGCGACTGGAACCTGCTGGACCCCGACATCATCGAGTGGCGGGCCTTCGGCCCGCAGCGGGACGACCAGCGGCGCGAGCTGACCGAGCTGCGCTCCACGATCGAGCCGCTGGCTGCCCGGCTCGCCGCCGGCGGCTGCCCGGACGAGGTGCGGCAGCGGCTGGCCGACATGGTGGAGATCATGAACCAGGCGCTGGCCCAGCAGGACGCCGTCACCTTCTCGCGCGCCGACGCGGAGTTCCACGGGCAGCTGCTGCAGGCGGCCGGAAACCGGATGCTCGAGCACCTCTCCGGCATCGTCGGCTCCGCGCTGCACGTCTCCGGCGGCGTCGCCGCCGGCTGCGAGCGGCCGAGCGAGGCGCTCGTCGCCCAGCACCAGCGGATCGTCGAGGCGCTCACCGCCGGGGACGGCGAGGCTGCCGAGTCGGCCATGAGCATGCTGCACGGGGAGCCGTCCGCCCAGGGCGCGCCCGGGGCGGACCACGTCGTGCCCGCGCCCCGCGAGCACTGACCGTTTCCCCACCCGGTGGGCCCGCGCAGGGCCACGAGTCCGTACGGCGCCGCCGGAATCTCCGGCGGCGCCGTCGTGTCCGGCGGCAACGGATGACCGTTTCCTGTGCATACGACGCGCCCTGGCGGTTATGCGGTGTGAGCGGGGCCACGTGGCGGGCGCGTAACGCTTCCCGTCGCAGTGCGATGACTCAAGAGGTGACAGCCGAGGAGGGAATACAACGAGCCGTTCCGGACGCTGTATCCCTTCCCTGCTCAGCCCGCGCCGTCGGTCACCCCGCCGGCGGTCCGCCATTTCCATCATTCCGAGAGGTTGTTCGTGTCGGCCAGCACATCCCGTACGCTCCCTGCGGAGATCGCCGAATCCGAGTCTGTGATGGCGCTCATCGAGCGGGGAAAGGCCGAGGGGCAGATCGCCGGCGATGACGTGCGTCGAGCCTTCGAGGCTGACCAGATTCCGCCAACCCAGTGGAAGAACGTTCTGCGCAGCCTCAACCAGATCCTCGACGAGGAGGGTGTGACGCTGATGGTGAGTGCCGCAGAGGCGCCCAAGCGCACCCGGAAGAGCGCCACGGCGAAGACCACGGCCAAGCGCGCCGCCGCGAAACCTGCCGCCGCCCAGCCGTCCGCCGCGAAGAAGGCCGCCGCCAAGTCGGCCGTCCCCGAGGTGGCGCCGGTTGCCGAGGCCGCGGCCCCGGCCGCCGCAGCCGCCCTGGAGGCGGAGGCGCCGGCCGCAGCCCCGGCGAAGAAGGCCGCCGCCAAGAAGACCACGGCGAAGAAGGCGGCCAAGAAGACCGCCGCCAAGAAGACGACGGCCAAGAAGGCCGCGAAGAAGTCGGTCGTCGACGAGATCCTCGAGTCCGGCGACGAGCCGGCGGAGGAGCCGCAGGGCAAGACCGGCCGCAAGACCCCCGAGGACGGCTCCACGGCGGAGCAGAAGAACGAGAACGAGGGTTTCGTCCTCTCCGACGAGGACGAGGACGACGCGCCGGCCCAGCAGGTCGCCGCCGCCGGTGCGACCGCCGACCCCGTCAAGGACTACCTCAAGCAGATCGGCAAGGTTCCGCTGCTCAACGCCGAGCAGGAGGTGGAGCTGGCCAAGCGCATCGAGGCCGGACTGTTCGGCGAGGACAAGCTGGCCGTCGAGGACAAGATCGCTCCCAAGCTCAAGCGCGAGCTGGAGATCATCGCCGAGGACGGCCGGCGGGCCAAGAACCACCTGCTGGAGGCCAACCTCCGGCTCGTCGTCTCGCTGGCCAAGCGCTACACGGGCCGCGGCATGCTCTTCCTCGACCTGATCCAGGAGGGCAACCTCGGCCTGATCCGCGCGGTCGAGAAGTTCGACTACACCAAGGGCTACAAGTTCTCCACGTACGCGACCTGGTGGATCCGGCAGGCCATCACCCGGGCCATGGCCGACCAGGCCCGGACCATCCGCATCCCGGTGCACATGGTCGAGGTCATCAACAAGCTCGCCCGGGTCCAGCGGCAGATGCTCCAGGACCTCGGCCGGGAGCCGACGCCGGAGGAGCTCGCCAAGGAGCTCGACATGACCCCCGAGAAGGTCATCGAGGTCCAGAAGTACGGCCGCGAGCCGATCTCGTTGCACACCCCGCTCGGCGAGGACGGCGACAGCGAGTTCGGCGACCTGATCGAGGACTCCGAGGCGATCGTCCCGGCCGACGCCGTCAGCTTCACGCTGCTGCAGGAGCAGCTCCACGCCGTGCTCGACACCCTGTCCGAGCGTGAGGCGGGTGTGGTGAGCATGAGGTTCGGCCTCACCGACGGCCAGCCCAAGACGCTCGACGAGATCGGCAAGGTGTACGGCGTCACCCGCGAGCGGATCCGCCAGATCGAGAGCAAGACGATGTCGAAGCTCCGTCACCCCAGCCGTTCGCAGGTGCTCCGCGACTACCTCGACTGAGGTGCGTGACAACGGCGAGATCTGGGGCACGCCGTTCAAGCCCTGGCAGTGGGCCGAGGTCTTCGCCCTGATCGTGGTGATCGGTGTGGTGCGCCTCGAGGGTGACGTCTTCGACGACCGGACGCCGCGCGTCGTGGCGGGCCTGGTCCTGCTCGGGTTGTTCGTCCACATCGTGATCTGGATCGTTCCGGTGCTCCGGCGGCGTCTCTGAACGAGGCCGAGGCGGCGCGAGAGACGTTGGCGCGCGCACCGCTGGTGTCGACTGGCTAGCGTTCGTCCTGTGGACGAGGAGTACGAGCGGATGCGCGCGCGGTTGCTGGAGGCGATCGCGGAGCACGAGCGCGGCGAGCTCGACCATGCCGGGCTCAAGACCATGGTGGAGGGGGTGCTGC
>DASSBO010000275.1:0-4762 GCA_035698655.1 Streptomyces sp. | reverse complement strand
CGCGATCACGAACGGCAGACCCGAGTTCTCGAAGTAGTCCACCGCCGGGAAGCAGTCCGCCAGCCGGCGGGTGTCCACCAAAACCACCGCACCGATCGCACCGCGGACCAGGTCGTCCCACATGAACCAGAACCGGTCCTGGCCCGGCGTACCGAACAGGTACAGGATCAGGTCCTGGTCGAGGGTGATGCGGCCGAAGTCCATCGCCACCGTCGTGGTGGTCTTGTCCGCCGTGTGCGTCAGGTCGTCGATGCCGGCCGAGGCCGACGTCATCACGGCCTCGGTACGCAGCGGATTGATCTCCGAGACCGCGCCGACGAAGGTCGTCTTGCCCACGCCGAAGCCGCCGGCCACCACGATCTTCGCGGAGGTGGTGGAGCGGGCGGCAGCACCGCCGCTAGAGCTTCCGAAGTCCACTGAGCACCCTTTCGAGCAGTGTCACGTCTGGCTGGCCGTCGGCGGAGGACTCGCCGCCGCCGGGCTGATGGATGGCGACCAGCCCGGCCTCGGCCAGGTCGGCGACGAGGATCCGGGCGACGCCGAGCGGGATGGTGAGGAGTGCGGAGATCTCGGCGACCGACTTGATCTCGTCGCACAGCCGGCAGATCCGCTGGTGTTCGGGCAGCTGGCCCTGCAGCCGAACGGGATCCGCGGTGGCTTGCACCAGCGCCTCGATGGCGAGCTGGTAGCGGGGACGGGTCCGGCCACCCGTCATGGCGTACGGCCGCACCAGGGGCTGCTGGTCGTTGCGGCCTTCCTGCGCGCCCGGATCCGGCTCGCGGCGGCGCGGCTGCACCGGCTCGATGACCGGCGGCGCCTCCGGCGGCCGGGCCTCGGGCGGCTGCGGCTCCGGGGGCCGCCGCTGCTGCGGCGGGCGGGGCGGGTGGGCCCGCAGGTGCTCGCTGGGCGTGGAGGGGAAGTTGTAGCGCTTCATGGGCGATCCGGGCTGCCGGTGGCCGGAGCCACCGCCGTATGACGGACCGCCTGGGGGCGTTGTCACGTTTCCTCCTCCGGCTCACGAACGTGCGGGCGACACCTGCCAGTTGTGCTCTGTTGATCTGATCGGCGGCGACCGCGTCCACGGCACCCTATGGTGCTCCGACGCGAAGCGCACGGGCTACCTGTTGGTTGTGCCCTAGTTGAGAAGACTGCCCTGCAACTCGGCACGCAGATCCGGGGTGAGGACGGTGCCGGCCCGGTCGACCAGCAGGGCCATCTCGTAACCGACGAGGCCGATGTCGGCCTCCGGATGGGCGAGAACGGCCAGCGACGAACCGTCCGAGATGGACATGATGAAAAGGAATCCCCGTTCCATCTCCACGACCGTCTGGTTCACCGCACCCCCCTCGAAGATCCGGGAGGCTCCTGCGGTGAGCGAGGTCAGCCCGGACGCGACCGCCGCCAGCTGGTCGGCGCGATCACGCGGGAAGCCCTCGGACAACGCGAGGAGAAGTCCGTCGGCGGAGACCACCACCGTGTGGGACACACCGGGTGTGTTCTCCACGAAGTTGGTGATCAACCAGTTCAGGTTCTGCGCCGCCTGGCTCATCGGGCTCACACTAACGCTCCTGATCGTAGGTGCTGCCGGGGCCGAAGCCCTGTCGGTCATTATGGTCGGCGTCGGACGCGCTGCGCCCCCGCCGTACGCCGCGGTGCAGGTTGCTGAGCCTGCCCCGCACGTCCTCGGGTGCACGGGAGACCTGGGGGCCGCCCTGGCGCGTCTGCTCCGCGGCGCCCGCGACCAGGTTGGCCCTGGGCACCCGCCGCGGCAGGCCGGAGTCGGTGACGCCACCGGCCTGCGGTTCACGCAGCCGGCCGGCCCGGTCCCAGGACTCGTCGTTCGGAGAGCTCCACCGGGGTTCCGGCTCGGGGCCCGGCTGCGGCGGCACCGGCCGCTGCGGCTGCTCCCCGGATTCCGGTTCGGGCCGGAACTGCGCCACCGGACCCTCTTCGTGCTGCGCACGTCCCAGGTCGCGGCGCGGAAGACCTGCGCCGGTCACGGAGCGATAACCGCTCGGAGAGGGGCCCGGACGATCGAAGCCTACGTGGTCCTGCGCCTGGTCGGGAACGCCGGTGTGTGATTCCGCTTCCGCGCCGGCGGGCTGCTGTCCGGTATGGGCGGCGTACGGGCCCTCCGGCGGCTCGGCGGCCGCCGGGCCGCGGCTGTCGTAGCGGGAGTCGTCGAAGCCGAGCTCGGCCGCGGAACGGGAGTCCAGCTGGTACTGCGCCGGACTCGGCTGCTCGGGGACGATCCGCGAGACGTGGAACTCCTCCTCGGGCAGGTCCTCGCCGCCACCGCCGTGCGTGATGACGTCGGGCAGCATGACCAGCGAGGTGGTGCCGGACTGCTCGCCGGAGGGACGGAGCTGGACGCGGACGCCGTGCCGCGCGGCGAGCCGCCCGACCACGAAGAGGCCCATCCGCCGGGAGACGGCCGCGTCCACGGCCGGCGGCGCGGCGAGCTTGTGGTTGATGTCGGCGAAGTCCTCGGCGGTCAGGCCGATGCCCTTGTCGTGGATCTCGATCATCACCCGGCCGTCCGGCAGCCGGGTGGCGGCCACCTCGACCCTGGTCTGCGGCGAGGAGAACGTCGTGGCGTTCTCCAGCAGCTCGGCCAGCAGGTGCACCAGGTCGGTGACCGCCTCGCCGTGGATCTCGCTGTCCGGGACGCCGGTGACGACGATGCGCTCGTAGTGCTCCACCTCGGAGGAGGCGGCGCGCAGGATGTCGACGAGCGGGACGGGCTGGTGCCAGGTACGGCCGATCTCCTGGCCGGCCAGCACCAGCAGGTTCTCGCCGTTGCGCCGCATGCGGGTGGCCAGGTGGTCCATCCGGAAGAGGTTCTGCAGCTGGTCCGGGTCTGCCTCGTTGTTCTCCAGCTCGGTGATGAGGGCGAGCTGCCGCTCGATGAGCCCCTGGTTCCGCTGGGAGAGGTTGGTGAAGATCGCGTTGACGTTTCCGCGCAGCAGCGCCTGCTCGGCGGCCAGCCGCACGGCTTCGCGGTGCACCTGGTCGAAGGCCCGGGCGACCTCGCCGATCTCGTCCCGGGAGTCGATGGGGATGGGCGCGACACGGGTGTCGACGCGTCCGGGGTCGTTGCGCGAGAGCTGGTCGACGAGGGCCGGCAGCCGCTGTTCGGCGACGTCGAAGGCGGCGGTGCGCAGCGAGCGCATGCTGTGCCCCATGGTGCGGGCCATGAAGCCGGCCAGTGCGAAGGCGAGCAGCAGGGCGACGAGCACGATGGCGCCGGTGGTGATCGCCTCGCGCTTGGCGTCGGAGGCGATCTGCGCGCTTTCCCGCACGGCCCGGTCGGTGAGCTCCTTCTCCACCGCGCGGTAGGCGTCGAAGCGGGCCGTGGCGACCGTGTACCAGGTCTCGGGGGTGATCCCCTTGGCCTTCAGGGCGTCGGCGGACGCGCCGGAGGCGATGGCCTTGACCATGTCGTCCATCGACGGCGGGGCGACGAACGTGCGGTGCTGGGCCTTGGCCTGCGCCGCTTCCTGGGCCAGCTTCTGCTTCGCGGCCTGCTGCGCCTTCGCCACCTGCTTCTTGAGCAGGTTCTGCTCCTCGGCGCGGCCGCCGGAGACGTACTCCTCGGTGGCGATGCCTTCCAGATAGCGGTAGGAGGCGAGCGCGGTGAGCTGGAGCTTCTTGTCCTTCGCGGTCGGCCCCGGCCTCACCAGCAGGTGGGTGCCGATCGACCGCTGAAGCGATTCTGCGCCCTTGGCCAGTGCGATCGCGTAGACCGAGCGGCCGTAGGAGGTGACGTTGCCGGTGCCGAAGCCGAGTTCGTTGGCGAACTCCATCAGCGGGTGCTGGACCTGGACGTAGCCCTCCTCGGTCTGCACCCCGCCGAGCTTGTCGGTGTAGGCGACCTTGCGCAGCTTCTGCAGCTTCGGCTCCGCCTCGCGGAAGTTCTTCAGCCGGCGCCGGAGGGCCGCGGTGTCCGGCATGTCCTCGACCGCGGCGTCGAACCGTTCCTTCGCCCGGTCGGTGGCCTGCCGGGCTGCCTGCACGGTCGGGTCGTCGCGGTCGCCCTTGAGCAGCGGCGCCGCCGTGCGGTCCCGCTCCTCCATCACGGCGTGGCTGTAGTCGGCGGCGGCCTTCACCAGGCGCGCCGTGGCCTGGGCGTCCTCGGCCTCGTTCCAGGTGTTCACCGAGTCGGAGACCCGGAAGCCCCCGAAGACCAGGGCGACCAGCACGGGGATGAGCAGGATGGCGTTCAGCCGGGTGGGCACCCGCCAGTTGCGCACTGCGAACCGGCTTCCGCCGTCGCCCACCGGGGCCGGTGCGGCGGGCGTCTGCGCGCGGGAGGGCGGGGTGAAGTTACCCCGGGACTGCTCACCGCCCCGCGGCGAAGTGTCCTGCTTGCGACGCTTCACTCGACTTTCACCTCTCGGCGCGCGGCCCCTCGAAGAAGCGGAGAGTGCCGTTACTACTGATGAGTTCAGCGAATTCCAGCACGTCATCGCGGCGCGGGCCAAACACCTCGCCGTGAGGCATGTTCATGACATACAGACCCGGAGAATCGGTCATGTCACCATAAAAGCCCCACGAAGGGCGCAATTCGTGCGCGGAGTGAAGCGGCCTGCTCGCCCCGTGTGCCCGCCGGCGGTCCAAACCACTGTCGAAACGTTATGAACCGTGCCGGTGACCACTGGCGGACAGCGCCGGATATGGCAAAGAACACAGCAGCGACGACCCGGACAACTCGTAGACCCTCTGGGCCAGTTGGCCGGGACGCGACTACTTCAGACGCGCG
>DASSBO010000274.1:0-2069 GCA_035698655.1 Streptomyces sp. | reverse complement strand
GGCAGCCGAACAACACCGCCGCCGACAGCAGGCCTACGGCCGCTGGCAGCCCTACGTCGACGCACAGCCCGCCCGCAACCACGTCCGCGCCCTCATGCAGTACGGGCTCGGCTGGCAGCGCATCGCCCGCCTCGCCGGCGTGTCCACCGGCGCACTGTCCAAGCTCCTCTACGGCACCACGCAGCGCGGACCCTCGAAACAGATCCGCTCCGAGACCGCCCAGAAGCTCCTCGCCCTGCGACCCGACCCGCGGCTGCTCGCCGACACGGCCGACGTCGACGGCACCGGCACCCGGCGACGGATCCGCGCGCTCGTCGCCGCCGGGTGGCCGCAGTGCCAGCTCGCAGACCGCCTCGGCATGGGGCGCGGCAACTTCGGGACGTTCCTCGCCGGTGGCGGGCTGGTTCAGGTGTCGACGGCCCGGTCGGTGCGCCGCCTCTACGACGAGCTTTGGCGCGCGGACCCGGCCGGGCACGGGGTGACTGCGCAGGCCGTTTCCCGCGCCCGGTATCACGCCCGCCGCTCTGGGTGGGCGCCGGTCGGCGCGTGGGACGACGACCTGATCGACGACCCGGCCGCGTACCCGGACTGGACCGGGCAGTGCGGCACCCCGCTCGGCTACCACGCCCACCAGCGGCACCAGATCCTGCCCGTCTGCGACCCGTGTAAGGCCGCCCGCGCCGCGGCCCGCAAGGCGGTGGCGGCATGACCCTGGCCCTGCAACTGCACGACGCGTCACCGTGGCGCTCCCAGGCCCTGTGCGCCACGCTCGCCGACCCGGACGACATGTTCCCCACCCCCGGCGACCTCGACGGGCAGCACGCGGCGAAAACCGTCTGCGGCATGTGCCCCGCCCGGGCCGCTTGCCTCGCCTGGGCGCTCGACACCGACCAGCCCTATGGCGTCCTCGGCGGCCTGTCGGAGAAGGAACGCGCCGACCTTAAGGGCCGCCGCCCCCCGACCGACCCCGACCTGAACTTCGACAGCGCGCCCCGCCACAACCGCGGCGGGGGCACACCGAAGCCGATCGACCACGGCACCTACCGGGGCGCGAAGCAGCACGAGTACCGGGGCGAGGACATGTGCCCCGACTGCCGGGCCGCGTACAACGCCCGCCACCAGGAGATGCAGGCCGCCCGCCGCGCCGCGAAGGCGGTGGCCGCATGATGCAACTGCAGCTGGAGATGCCCGCCGCACAGGGCACCGTCGACCCCGCCGCCGGCGAGGCCGCCAAGGAGCAGGGGATGGCCGCCGCGGACGCGGCCACCCCGGTGGACTGGGCGACCGCGTGCGACGCGGCGATACGCGTCATGGCGGCCCGCCGGGTGCCGTTCCAGGCCGCCGACCTCATCGCCGAAGGACTCGTCCGCGAACCCGACAACCACCACCGGTGGGGGCCACGCTTCGGCGCCGCCGCCCGCCGCGGCTGGATCACGGAGTGCGGCACCGCGAAGTCGAAGCGGCGCGACACCCGCCGCTCCCGGCTCGTCGTGTGGATCGGCACCGACGAGGTGACGGCGTGATGCACAACAACCTGGTCTACGTGACCGGCGAGGGACTGGTTGACGCTGCCGAGATCAACGGCGTGCGCTGGTCCCAGCTCTGCGCCGCCAACACGCCTTCCACGAAACAGAAGTTGGTCAAGTGCGCCTGGTGCTGGGACGAGCACCGTGAAGCCCACTGGATGAAGACGTTCGACAGAGAGGGCAGCCGCGTCGTCAGCCACCAGCCAGGCGCCGGCATCGCCGACCATCCGTATGAAGCCCTCGAGACCCCACAGCACCGAGCCTGGAACTACCGAGCGGCCCGCGTGGGTGCGGAAGCGGGATACGGAGTTGAGGTCGAATCCTGGTCCGCCGACAAGAAGACGCGGGCCGACGTCCTTCTCGTAGGCGAGCTCACCGTCGCCTACGAGCACCAGCACTCTCCTTTCAAAAAGGGTCGCGGTGCGCTGGAACGGACCCGCCTCGCCAAGGCGGCCGGACGTGACGAGGTGATGTGGCACGGCACCAACGAGCTGATCGTCGGCCGCGCGCGTGTCCCCATGCTCCTCAGCGCCGATCTTCCCC
>DASSBO010000273.1:0-6566 GCA_035698655.1 Streptomyces sp. | reverse complement strand
CAGGACCGGCTGGCCCCGCCGCACCCGGATGAGCTGCTGCACGAAGGTGAGCAGCTCGCGGCGATCCTCGTCGAGCTCCCAGTCCAGCCAGGAGGTCTCGTTGTCCTGGCAGTAGCCGTTGTTGTTGCCGCCCTGGGTGCGGCCGAACTCGTCGCCCGCCACCAGCATCGGCACGCCGGTGGAGAGCAGCAGGGTGGTCAGCAGGTTGCGCAACTGCCGGCGGCGCAGCGCCTGGACGCCGGTGTCGTCGGTCTCGCCCTCGGCGCCGCAGTTCCAGGACCGGTTGTCGTGGGTGCCGTCGCGGTTGTCCTCGCCGTTGGCCTCGTTGCGTTTGCCGGTGTAGGAGACCAGGTCGCGCAGGGTGAACCCGTCGTGTGCGTTGATGAAGTTGACCGAGGCGTAGGGGCGGCGGCCGCCCCAGGCGTACAGGTCACTGGAGCCGGAGAGCCGGTAGCCCAGGTCGCGGACGTCGGGCAGCGCGCCGCGCCAGAAGTCGCGGACGGTGTCGCGGTAGCGGTCGTTCCATTCGGTCCACAGCGGCGGGAAGGCGCCGACCTGGTAGCCGCCGTCGCCCACGTCCCAGGGTTCGGCGATGAGTTTGACCCGGCGCAGCACCGGGTCCTGGGCGATGACGGCCAGGAACGGGGAGAGCATGTCGACGTCGTGCATGGAGCGGGCGAGTGCGGCGGCCAGATCGAAGCGGAAGCCGTCGACGCCCATCTCCTGCACCCAGTAGCGCAGCGAGTCGGTGATCAGGCGGAGCACCTGGGGCTGGACGACGTGCAGGGTGTTGCCGCAGCCGGTGTAGTCGGCGTAGCGGCGGGCGTCGCCGGCGAGCCGGTAGTAGCCGCGGTTGTCGATGCCGCGCAGCGAGAGGGTGGGGCCGAGCTCGCCGGCCTCGGCGGTGTGGTTGTAGACGACGTCGAGGATGACCTCGATACCGGCGTCGTGCAGCGCGCGGACCATGCGCTTGAACTCGCCGACCTGCTGGCCGCGGGTGCCGCTTGCCGCGTAGCCGGCGTGCGGGGCGAAGTAGCCGATGGAGTTGTAGCCCCAGTAGTTGCGCAGGCCGCGGCGCAGCAGGTGGTCCTCGTGGGCGAACTGGTGGACGGGCAGCAGTTCGACGGCGGTCACGCCGAGCCGGGTGAGGTGGTCGAGGGCGGCCGGGTGGGCGAGCCCGGCGTAGGTGCCGCGCAGCGGTTCGGGGATGCCGGGGTGGCGCATGGTGAAGCCGCGGACGTGCACCTCGTAGAGGACGGAGTCCGGCCAGGGGGTCTTGGGGCGGCGGTCGTCGTCCCAGGTGTCCGCGTCGTCGACGACGACGCCCTTGGGCACGTGCGGCGCGGAGTCCCGTTCGTCGCGCACGGTGTCGGCCATGTCCTGCTGGGGCCAGTCCCGCACGTGTCCGTACACCTCGGGCGGCAGGGTGAAGTCGCCGTCGACCGCGCGGGCGTAGGGGTCCAGGAGCAGCTTGGCGGGGTTCCAGCGGGCGCCGGTCCACGGGTCCCAGCGGCCGTGCACCCGGTAGCCGTAGCGGGTGCCGGGGCCGATGCCGGGGAGGAAGCCGTGCCAGATCTCGTGGGTCAGCTCGGTGAGCGGGCAGCGGGTCTCCCGGCCGGTCTCGTCGAAGAGGCACAGCTCGACGGCCTCGGCGCCGCCCGCCCACAGCGCGAAGTTGGTGCCGGCCACGCCGTCGGGCCCGGTCCGGCAGCGGGCGCCCAGCGGCTGCGGACTGCCGGGCCACACGGCGCCGGGTGCGGGCCGGGAGGGGCGGCCGGCAGCGGCGGCGCCGCCGGCCGCCGGGAGCGCGGTGCGCGCGGGGCCCGCCAGCCGGTCGGGGGCCCGGTCGGGCAGGGGCGGCTGCTGCTCGGGTGCGAACGACACGTGACAGCCTCCCGGGCTCGCGGCCTTGTTCCTTCTCTGGAGTCTTCCCCGGATGGGTGTCCGGTTTCACCCGCCATACGCCCCGTGTCCGGATGGACTGTCACCCGGACGGCGGAGTGTGGACTGTGACGGACGGCACCGGGCGTCGTCGGGTTAACGGCAGCTAACCTGCCTTGCATGACTGTGAATCTCGAGGTCGCGGACGGCGTCGGCACCATCCGGCTGGACCGTCCCCCGATGAACGCCCTGGACATCGCCACGCAGGACCGCCTGCTGGAGCTCGCACACGAGGCGGCGCGGCGCGACGACGTCCGCGCGGTGGTGCTCTACGGCGGCGAGAAGGTCTTCGCGGCGGGCGCGGACATCAAGGAGATGCAGAAGATGGACCACGCGGCGATGGTCGCGCGGTCCAGGGGGCTGCAGGACTCCTTCACCGCCGTGGCGCGGATCCCGAAGCCGGTGGTCGCGGCCGTCACGGGTTACGCGCTGGGCGGCGGCTGCGAGCTGGCGCTGTGCGCCGACATCCGGGTCGCGGGCGAGCGGGCCAAGCTGGGCCAGCCGGAGATCCTCCTCGGCCTCATCCCCGGCGCGGGCGGCACGCAGCGGCTCTCCCGGCTGGTCGGCCCGTCGAAGGCCAAGGACCTGATCTTCACCGGCCGCCAGGTGAAGGCCGACGAGGCGCTGGCCATCGGGCTGGTCGACCGGGTCGTACCCGACGACGAGGTGTACGCGCAGGCGCACGAGTGGGCGGCGCGGCTGGCCAAGGGCCCGGCCATCGCGCTGCGGGCGGCGAAGGAGTCCGTCGACGCGGGGCTGGAGACCGACATCGACACCGGCCTGGCGATCGAGCGGAACTGGTTCGCCGGACTGTTCGCCACCGAGGACCGGGAGACGGGCATGCGCTCCTTCGTGGAGGAGGGTCCCGGCAAGGCCACGTTCCGCTGACACGGGCGGGTGGTCCGGGGTGGCGCGCAGGCGTCACCCCGCGCCCGGCCGTGTGGGGGAATGCGGCGCATTCTGTGTCCACCGCATGGAGGACAAGCGATCGCCGCTGGTCAGCGGCGCGGCGGGGACGGACGGTCTCTGTGGGGACGGACGGCGATCACGGCATAACGCCACGAACTCCCGGCGCAACGGCCATCATGGTCGCCATGTCAGGTCGGTCAGAGGTGTCGAGTACGGCTGCCCGGGTGCCTGCGCCCGCGCGGGCGCCTTCCGGTGAGCGGCCGGTCGGTGAACGACCTGCCGGTGAGTCGTCGCCCGGTCCGCTGGGCCAGGCGGCCGGCGACCCCGGCGTCGCCGAGGTCCGGCTGCTGAACCGGCCCGAGTCCGCGCAGGCCGCGCGCCGGCTGGCCCGCGAGGTCCTGGCCTTCCGCTGGGCGGTGCCGGGCCCGGTCATCGACGACGCGGTGCTGCTCGTCTCGGAACTTGTGGGCAACGCCGTGCGGCACACCGGTGCGCACGCTTTCGGCCTGCGGATGCTGCGCGGCCGCGAGGGATTCCGTATCGAGGTCCGCGATCCCTCACGGGGACTGCCGTGCCTGCTCCCCGTGCAGCCCATGGACACCAGCGGCCGCGGTCTCGCGCACGTCGAGCAGCTCTCCGACCGCTGGGGCGTCGACCTGCTGCCGGACGGCAAGACCACCTGGTTCGAGATGCGGGCGGCCCGGCCGTGCGGCCGGCCCGGCTCTAGCGACCGGTGAAGGGCCGGCCGCCGGCGTTCGCGCGGCGGCGGCGGTCGTTGCACAGCAGGCACTTGCCCCAGCCGGGCGGCAGCGGATCCTCGTCGTCGCCGTGCAGCGGATCGACGGGGCCGCCCGGATGCTCGCGGCAGCCCGTGCCGCCGCCCGCCGCGCCGGGGGCCAGGGCGCCGGCGGCGCGCAGCGCCCGGCGCAGCGCGTCGACCAGTTCCTCCACCCGCTCCGGCGCGGGCGCCGCGTCGAGGCCGTAGGCGATGTCGCTCGCGGTGCTGATCGCGGCGCGCACCTCTGCCAGATTCGCACTCATGCCCCGCAGCGTACGAGCCGCCTCTGACATCCGTCTGTCGGCGTAGGTCCCGGCCCAGGCCGAAAAACGGAGTGTGGCCTGTCAGTGCCGGACCGTAGGCTCAGTGAGATGTCCTCCGCCGATCCCGCCGCCGGGCGTTCCGCCGTCCGCTCGCTGCTGCGCCTGTGGCCGTACGTACGGCCCGTCAGGGCGCGCCTGTTCAGTGCGGCCGGTGTGGCCGTCATCGCCTCCTGCATGAGCCTGGTCGTCCCGCTGGTGCTGAAGTGGATCGTGGACGGCCCCGTCGCCGCCCGGGACGCCGAGGGGGTGTGGCTGGGCGGCGCGATGCTGCTGGCGGTCGGGGTCGCGGAGGCGGGCCTGTTCGGGCTGCGCCGCTGGCTGGTGGCCCGCCCGCTGGCCGGCGTCGAGGCCTCGATGCGGGCCGCCCTGTATCACCGGCTGCAGCGGCTGCCCGTGGCCTTTCACGACCGCTGGGCGAGCGGGCAGCTGCTCTCCCGCGCGACGACGGACCTGCAGATGGTCCGGATGTTCCTCACCTTCCCGCTGACCTTCCTGCTGGTCAACGGCGCCACGATCCTCGTCGGGTACACCGTGCTGTTCGCCCAGGACTGGGGTCTGGGACTGGTGCTGCTCACCCCGGTGCTTCCGCTGATGGTGCTGCTCGGCTACTTCGAGGCCCGCTACTTCGTGGCGGCGCGCCGCGCGCAGGACCAGCTCGGCGATCTGACCACGGTCGTGGAGGAGGCCGTGCTCGGCATCCGCGTCGTCAAGGGCTTCGGCCGGCACCGCAGCCAGGCGCGCGCCTTCCGGGCACTCTCGGAGCGGCTGCTGGACACGGAACTGCGCAAGGCCCGGGTGCTCGCCGCGATCTGGGCGCTGATCACCGCCCTCCCGGAGCTGGCGATCGGCGCGGCGCTGGTGCTGGGGACCATCCGGGTGGCCGACGGCGGGCTGTCGCCGGGCACACTCGTGGCGTTCCTGTCCACCGCGCTGGCGCTGCGCTGGCCGGTGGAGTCCATCGGCTTCCTGCTGGCGATGAGCAACGAGTCCGCCTCCGCCACGGACCGGTTCTTCGAGGTGATGAACGAGCCGGTACCGGCCGAACCCGAACGTCCCGGCCACGTACGGGTGGTGGCGGGCCCGTCGGCCGCGGCCGACGGCGGGCTCCGTTTCGAGGGCGTGCGCTTCGCCTACCCCGACGCCCCGGCCTCCTCGCCGCCGGTCATCGACGGGGTGGACCTGCACGTGCGGGCCGGCGAGACGATGGCGCTGGTCGGTGCGACGGGCAGCGGCAAGACGACGCTGACCGCCCTGGTGCCCCGGCTGCACGAGGCGTCCGGGGGCCGGATCCTGCTGGACGGCACGGACGTCGGGACCCTCTCGCGCGCGGAACTGCGCGCGAGGGTCGCCGTGGCCTTCGAGGAGCCGACGCTCTTCTCCGCGTCCGTGCGGGAGAACGTGCTGATGGGCAGTGAGGACGCCGCGGACGAGGACGTGCGGCGCGCCCTGCGGGTGGCGCAGGCCGACGGCTTCGTCACCGCGCTGCCGCACGGCCTGGACACCGAGGTCGGCGAGCAGGGGCTGTCGCTGTCCGGCGGGCAGCGGCAACGGCTGGCCCTGGCCCGCGCGGTGGTCGGCAGACCGCGGTTCCTGGTGCTCGACGACCCGCTGTCCGCCCTCGACGTGCACACCGAGGCGGCCGTCGAGGCGGCGCTGCGCGAGGTGCTGGCGTCGACGACGGCCCTGGTCGTCGCCCACCGCCCGTCCACCGTGCTGCTGGCCGACCGGGTGGCGCTGTTGTCGCACGGCCGGATCGCCGCGGTGGGCAGCCACCACGAACTGCTGCGCGACAGCCCGGAGTACGCCGCGCTGATGTCAGGATCCGAGGAGAAGGCACGTTGACGACGACGGTCGGCCCCCAGCAGCAGACCCCCGAGCAGAAGGCCGAGGACGGTGCCGAGGCCGGGCCGCCCCCTGCCACGGACCCGTTCGACCAGGACGTGCTGCCGGCACCGCCGCACGCCTCGCGCACGCTGCTCGGCTCGCTGCTGCGCCCGCACCGGACCCGGGTCGTCGTCACTGCGGTGCTGCTGCTCCTGCAGCAGGCCGCCGTGCAGGCGGGGCCGTTGCTCGTCGCGTTCGCCATCGACCGCGCGGTGCCGGCGCTGCGCGAGGGCCGCGGCTACGGCCCGCTGATCGAGGTCGGGGTCGGCTACGCGGTCTGCGCGCTGGCCGCCGGCCTGCTGCAGCACGCGTTCGTGGTGGCCGCCGCGCGCGTGAACCAGCGGGTGCTGCTGGTGCTGCGCGGCCGGATCCACCGGCACGCGCAGGCGCTGTCCGTCGACTTCCACGACCGGTACACCTCCGGGCGGCTCATCTCGCGGTCCACGGCGGACGTCGAGGCGCTGCGCGTCCTGCTCGACGAGGGTCTGCAGGAACTGCTCGCCGTCGTGCTGTCGGTGGTCTACATCCTGCTGATGCTGCTGTACCTGGACTGGCAGCTCGGTGCGGTCGCGGTGGTCTCCTTCGTCCCGCTGGCGCTGCTCGTGCAGTCCTTCCGCCGCCGGTCGATGCGCGCCTACCGCACCCGGTCGACGGCGATCGCCTCGGTGATCGTGAAGTTCGCCGAGACGATGAACGGCATCCGCCCGGTGCAGTCCTTCCGCCGCGAGCGG
>DASSBO010000272.1:0-6994 GCA_035698655.1 Streptomyces sp. | reverse complement strand
CCGGAGATCTCCTCCATCACCCGCTGCAACGCCTCACGCTCGCGGAACGCGTAGAAGATCGGGGTGATGGCACCCACTTCCAGCGGATACGAACCGAGGAACATCAGATGGTTCAGGATCCGGTTCAGCTCGGCCAGGAGGGTCCTCATCCATACGGCGCGTACAGGGACCTCCATGCCGAGCATCCGTTCGACGGCGAGCACCACGCCCAACTCGTTCGAGAACGCCGACAGCCCGTCGTGCCGGTTGGCCAGCACGATGATCTGCCGGTAGTCCCGCACCTCGAAGAGCTTCTCCGCGCCGCGGTGCATGTAGCCGACGACCGGCTCGGCGGCCGTGATCCGCTCCCCGTCCAGCACCAGCCGCAGCCGCAGCACCCCGTGCGTCGAGGGATGCTGCGGGCCGATGTTCAGCACCATGTCGGTGCTCTCAGCGGCACCGCCGATGCCGACCGTCGTCTGCGTCATGGACCAAGTCTGACAGCCCCCGAAGTCGAAGGGCGCATACGCTGCTGCCATGACGACGGCGACGGGTGAGGACGGCACCGGGACCGGTGCCGCCGGGCAGTGGCGGCCGGTGGAGGCCGCGCTGCTGACCATGCGGCGGACGGTGCTGCTCGCCGTGCTGCTGCCGGCCGCCGCACTGGCCGGCGGCCTGCCCGGGGTGCTGGCGGGCCCCGCGTGGGCGCTGTGCGCGCTGCCGCCGCTGGCCGGTGCCGCCTGGGGCTGGGGAGCGCTGGCCCGCAACCACCGCTCGTGGCGCTACACCGAACGCGCCGACGACCTGCTCATCGAGCACGGCGTGCTGTGGCACGAGCTGACCGTCGTCCCCTACGGGCGCATGCAGCTCGTCGAGGTCAGCTCCGGGCCCGTCGAGCGCCGCTACGGCCTGGCCCGGCTGCAGCTGCACACCGCCGCCGCGACGACCGACGCCACCGTCCCCGGCCTGGCGCCCGCGGAGGCCGAGCGGCTGCGCGACCGGCTCACCGAACTGGGCGAGGCCCGGTCGGCGGGGCTGTGACGATGCGCCTCCCGCCGGCCTGGCTCCCGCTTCCGCAGCGGCCCGAGGGCACCCCGCTGCACCCCATCACCCCGTGGCGGCGTGCCTGGGCGCCGATCGCCGGACTCGTCGCCTTCGCCGCGCACGACTTCCAGCACACCCGCGAGTGGTTCAGCGAACTGACCGTCGGCTGGCTGCTCCTCGCCTTCGCCGTGGTGCTGCCCGCGGCCGCCCTCTACGGCTTCCTGTCCTGGTGGTTCACCAGCTACCTCGTCACCGAGACCGAGCTGCGCATCCGCACCGGGCTGCTCTTCCGGCGCAGCGCGCACATCCGGCTCGACCGCATCCAGGCCGTCGACATCGACCGGCCGCTCCTCGCCCGCGTCGCCGGCGTCGCCAAACTGAAGCTGGACGTCGTCGGCGCCGAGGCCAAGGACGAGCTCGCCTACCTCGGCGAGCGCGACGCGGGCGCGCTGCGCGCCGAACTCCTCGCCCGCGCCGCCGGCATGGCGCCGGACGCCGCCCCCGAGGTGGGCGAGGCTCCCGCGCGAGAACTGCTGCGCGTGCAGACCGGCACCCTGCTCGGCGGGCTGCTTCTCCTCGGCGGCGGCTGGGCCGCGCTCGCGGCGCTGATCGTCGTCCCCCTGCTGATCTACCTGGCCGCCGGCAGCCTCTGGCCGGCGCTGGCGGTCGCGGTGCCGCTGGGCGGCGGCGCCTGGGCCGGGCTGCCGGGGCGGTTCCTGACCGAGTACGGCTGGACCGTCGCCGAGTCCCCCGACGGCCTGCGGCTCGACCACGGCCTGCTGGACCGGCGGCACGCCACCGTGCCGCCGGGGCGCGTGCAGTCGGTGCGGATCGTCGAGCCGCTGCTGTGGCGACGGCGCGGATGGGTGCGCGTCGAGCTGGACGTGGCGGCCGCCGGGAAGGAGACGGGCGGCCTGCTGCTGCCCATCGCCACCCGCGCGGACGCCGCCCGCGTGCTGGCGCGCGTCCTGCCCGGCGTCGACCTGGCCGGCGCGGTCGCCGCCGCCGGGCCGCCGCCCGCCCGCTCCCGCTGGGCGGCGCCGCTGCTGCGCCGCGGCTACGGGCACGGCGTGACCGGCGAGGTGTTCGTGACACGCGCCGGGCTGCTGCGCCGGCGCACCACCCTCGTGCCGCACGCGAAGGTGCAGAGCGTCCGGCTGCGGCAGGGCCCGTGGCAGCGGCGACTGGGGCTGGCGTCCGTCGCCGTCGACCAGGGCGCGGGCGGCTGCACGACGGCCCGCGACCGCGACGCGGCCGAGGCCCACGCGATCGTCGCCGCCCAGGCCGACCGCTCCCGCACCGGCCGCCGCACGGCCCGCCCCGACCGCTGGCTGACGTAGCGGCCTTCGGCCGCGCCGCATCGCCGCGACGCATCGCCGGGTGTCGCCCCGGGAACGGCCGTCCTGCCTGTCGGGGCCCGACCGTGACCGCCCGTCCGCACCACGCCCGGGACGCCCTGCGAGAGTGGCCCAGCGCTCGCCCGCGCGCTCTGCGCAGAGGACGCAGCAAGCCTTCCCCAGGGCGCGGGAAGACCCCCATCGGGCTGCTTGCAGCGATCCGGGAAACAAGATCCAGCGGCCTGGCGGCCGCGCGCCGCCGGTGAAAAGTCGCCGGGTGTCGGCCGGGGGCACGGCCCGCACCGGGGCGGGCCCGGCGCGACTCCGCTTGCCGCGTGCCCGGTACGTGCCGGCTGGTTCAGGAGACGGCGCCGCGCAGTTCCGTGATGTCCAGGGCGCCGGAGTCCTCCGTCGCCAGGTCGATGACCTGGCCCGCGCTCGCCGCGGGTGAACGGCGGGTCGGCGGAAGCTTGGCCGGGACCGGGCCGCCCTGCGGGCTCTGGCCGCCCTGGTCCCCCTCCTCGTCGGAGGCCGCCTCGGCGGGCTCCGACGGGCGCCGCGCCGACGGCTGCGGCGCGCGGCGGCGGTTGCCGAAGAAGTCGAAGTCGCCGCCGGGCATCGCCCGGCGGGCCGGGGCCCGGTCGGAGCCGGACCGCCGGGCCGGCAGCTGCGCCCCGGACGCCGGTCCGGTCCGTTCTTCGGCGGCGACGCCACCCTTGGCGGCGGAGCCGCCGCGACCCCCGGTGTCCTGCTGCCGCTCGGCGCTCTGCTTCAGCCGCCTGAGCGCCTCGTCGGCCTGCAGATACGTCAGCGAGGTGGGCGCGCCGGACGCCGTCCGGTGATCGGTGACGCCGGAGGTGAGCGCCGCCCGGGCCGGCGCGGCCGCCTCGATGGCCAGCTGCCGGCGGCCCTCCAGGGCGCGGGCCCGCTCCGTCTCGGCCGTGGCGTAGCGCCGCAGCAGGGCGGCGTGCTCGGTGCGCAGCCCGGCCAGCTCGGCCCGCTTGGCGCGCAGCCGCCGCTCCGCGGCGCGCCGCTGCTCGCGTGCCTCGTCGAGCTGCTCCTCGAGCTCGGCCTGCCGCTCGTCGGCCCGCCACTCGGCGCTCGCGCGCCGCGCGTCGGCCTCGCTGACGCGCCGGCCGGCGTACCGGTCCCAGCGCCGCAGCAGCACGGCGGCGGCGACGGCCGCCAGCGCCGCCCCGGCGGGCAGCAGGCGCAGCACCAGCACCCGGTCGCCGACCAGCCACGCGGCCGCAGCACAGCCCACGGCGACCACGGCGGCGGCCACCGGACCGACCATCCGGTGCAGGGGTAGCGCGTGTCGGTGACGTCCTCGAGGCATGGCCCGAAATTTACCGCCTGTACCGACCCGCACGGCACCCCACCGCCCAAACCGTTCCCCGGTGGTTATCCCCGCGCCCCGCCCCGTCACCCGATCGGCTGAACATATGCCGTTGGCACATGCCGGGCACCATGATCGCCCTAGCGTCTGATGCATGGTCACATCCCGCCACGAGGCGTCCCACCGGATCTTCCAGGACCGCCCCGAACTCCTGTCGCCGGTCTTCGACCTGCTGGGCGTCCCGCTGCCCGCGCCGGCGACGGTGGACGTCCTGACGCCGGACGCGACGGAGATACGACCGCTGGAGCGGCGCGTGGACAGCGTGCTGCACATCCGCCCGACCGACAGCGAGGCCGACGGCTTTCTCCTCGCCATCGAGGCCCAGAGCTGCCGCGCCGACGACAAGCCCCGCAACTGGGCCTGCTACCTCGGCCACCTCGGGGCGAAGTACGCGTGCCCGGTGCTGCTGCTGGTCACCTGCCAGGACAAGGCCACCGCCCGCTGGGCGGCGGGCCCCTTCGACCTCGGGCCGCCGGGCTGGCGCCCTTCCCACAGCGTGCGCCCACTCGTCCTCGGGCCCGACAACGTCCCCGTCATCGTCGACCCGGAACATGCCGGGCGCGACCTGGCACTGGCAACGTTCTCGGCCATCACACACGGGGCGGATCCGGACGTCACTGTCATACTGGAGGCCCTGGCCACCGCGCTCGGAGCCACCGACGGCGAGACCACCGACTACTTCACCGAACTGCTGGAGATCGGCCTGGGCGAAGGCCCGGCCCGCGAGACCTGGAGAAAACTCATGAAGGCAGTGGGCACCTACTTCCCCGGTCGGGGCACCATCGTTGAGGAGTCCTACCTCAAGGGCATCTCGGACGCCCGCCGCCAGACGCTGCTGCGCCTCCTCGACAAGCGCGGCGTTCCCGTCTCCGAGGCGGCCCGGACCCGCATCGCGGACTGCACGGACGCAGACGTCCTGGACCGGTGGCTCGACCGCGCCTTCACCGTCACCGACGCCGCGGACCTCTTCACTGAAGACTGACGTTCTTTCCGAGGCCTCCGTCCCGACCCTGGGACGGAGGCCTCAGCGGGTTCACCCCAACGCGACAGGCCTGGTCCAGTCCGTGCCTTCGGTCGCCTCGGTGATGACCTTTCGCGGTGCACCGTGGGTGGTGCGTCCACCGGGGTAGATGTAGACGTTGCCGCTCTTGAACATGACCCAGATGTCCGGAATATTGTCGCTGTCCGCGTCGGGTGTGCCGATGAGCAACGGGATGTTGCTCGGTTCCCAGGCTTCTTCGCCGTAGACGGCGTCCGAGCCGGTGCGCGACGTGGCGGCGAGCCCGAGTGACAGGATGTCGGTCGCCGTGCCGTCCGCACTCGGCTTCCCTTCCCGAAGGTAGAGCCGACCGCTGCCATACGTGCGGAAGATCAAGTCGGCTGTGCCGTCACCTGTCATGTCGTCGACCAGTACAAGGTCGCGGCCGTCCCAGGCACTCTGCGTCATCTGGTGAGCGGTCGCGAAGCTGCCGCCGCTGTACCCGGTGAAGATCCACAGCTGTGCACCGGCCTTCGCGAACATGTCGGGGTGACCGTCACCGTCGACGTCTCCGACGGAGAGGATCTGCGTGAGGTCGTCGGGGTCTGGGGCATTGTCCGGAAGCAGCACCTTCCGCCGCTTGGACACGTCGAAACCGCTGTACCCGTCACCCGGGTAGATGTAGAGCGCTCCGTCGATGCGTGCGACGAGGTCTTGCAGACCGTCGCCGGGCATCCAGTCACCGTTGTGAGTGATCAGCGCGCCGGTCCAGTACCCGTCCGGCGTGGGCGCGTACGAGTCGCCCTCTGTCGTGTAGGAGGCGTCCATGCCGGAGTGCATGTCGCCCCGGGAGTTGGCTGGGTACACCCGCAGGCGCCCCTCCTCCGTGATCACGAGTAGGTCCGGATAGCCGTCCCCGTTCGTGTCCCCCGGGACGTCAAGTCCTGGACGTGGGGACACGTAGAACCGGTACGAGGTCTGCTTCGAGACGTTGCCGACCGAGTCGACGGCACGGACGTACAGGATGTTCGGGCCGGCCTTGGGCGGTGTCGCGCTGATCGTGGCCGAGCCGTCCGAGCCGGCGGAGACGGACGAACCGAAGCTGTTCCGGTTGAAGCTGTACTGGTACTCGTCGACGTCACCGCCGGCCCCGTCCTCGACGGTGAACGACCCGTCGGTGCCGAACGTCAGCGTGGACCACGTCGCATCGGAACCGTCGGCGGCAGGGAACTGCTCGGACGTCACGGTCGGCGAAGGTGGCGCCTCGTGATCGACGACGAACCGGCACGGGTCGGACCCGGGCGGGGCGTGCGTGGACACCGCGCCTTCGGTGTCCTCGGCACGGACGTCCCAGGAGTAGGTCCTGCCGTGCGTGAGGTCTTCCCACTGAACGGTCGTGTCGGCATAGCCGTTGCTGTCCGGCCGCAGCCGCTTGTTCAGGACGATGTGGTCGTAGTCCCCGGTCGGCCACACCCGGAAGTGCAGGTATTCCAGGTTTCCGTCCGGGTCGTCGCCCCGCGCACGGAAGGTGAGGTCGGTCTTCCCGACCGACGGGTACGGGCTCGTCCAGTCGCAGTCCGGCCCGGGAGACATCGTCAGGTTGGTCGGCAGATCCGGTTTCCGGTTGTACTCGATCTCGATGTACGGCGAGTTCTCACCATTGGCACGGATCTTCTTCCACGCGTAGGTGTCGCTCTCGTTGGCCGCGCGCAGCCCGAGTGTGATCGTGTTCCAGTGCTTGTCCGAAGCTTCCTGCGCGGCGGACTTGACGTTCGCCCTCACGAAGTGATCCGGACAGGAACCCGAGCTGTAACCGTACCCGTTGCTCAGACTGGTCAGCTTGTCCGCCCAGCTGGGCTGATTGTTCCAACTGCTGCTGGAGTTGATCGTTCCGGTAAGCCATACATCGTACTGGCGCGACGAGCAACTCCACGAATAGGTCTGCAGCATGTGCAGGTAGGCCGAGGTCACTTCGACGTCGTCCAGTGAGTCCTGGTGCTCGAACGTGAAGACGGAGCGTGAGAGCCCGTCGGTCGTGGTCTCGAACCCGATCCGCGCTTCGTTGGTCCCGTTGTTGAAGTTCTGCCCGTTCCAGTAACTGCTGTTCGGGTA
Source organism: Streptomyces sp. (assembly GCA_035698655.1). Taxonomy (GTDB): domain Bacteria; phylum Actinomycetota; class Actinomycetes; order Streptomycetales; family Streptomycetaceae; genus Streptomyces. The sequence continues at coordinate 144 of DASSBO010000272.1, read as the reverse complement.
AGGCTTGTACAGCAGCGTCCAGTTGTCCTTGTGCCCCTTGAGTGACGGGTCGAGGAACACCGGATACTCCGTCTCCGGGTCCTGCAGCCAGTCCCGGTCGGTGGTGATCGAAAGAGTGCCGTCTTCGGCGAGTTCCGTTGCCAT
>DASSBO010000271.1:0-7451 GCA_035698655.1 Streptomyces sp. | reverse complement strand
GGAGGAGGCCGACCACCGCACCGCCGCCGAGCGGGCCGCCGCCGACCGGACCTGGGCGTTCGGGCACATCGTCGTCGACGAGGCGCAGGAACTGTCCCCGATGGCGTGGCGGATGCTGATGCGCCGCTCGCCGACCCGCTCCATGACACTCGTCGGCGACCCGGCGCAGAGCTCGGCGGGTGTCCGTACCTGGGACGAGATCCTCGCCCCGTACGTCGGCGACCGCTACGAGCACATCCGGCTCGGCCTCAACTACCGCACCCCCGCGGAGATCATGGAGTACGCCGCCGAGGCGCGCCGCAGCGGCGAGGACGGCGACGCGGACTTCGAACCGCCGCGTTCGGTGCGCTCCACGGGCGTGCAGCCCTGGGAGCACAAGGCCGGCCCGGGCGAGCTGGACGGGGCCGTTGCCGAGGCGGTCGCCCGTGAGCTGCCCGGCGAGGGCCGGCTCGCGGTGATCGCCCCGCCGGAGCTGCACGCCGGCCTTGCCGCCGCGCTGCCGGACGCCTCCACCGGCCCGGACGTGGACCTGACCCGCCCGGTCGTGCTGCTGGACGCCCGGCAGTCGAAGGGGCTGGAGTTCGACACCGTGCTGGCCGTCGCCCCGGACCGGATGACCGCGGGCGACCGCTACGTCGCGCTGACACGCGCCACCCAGCGGCTGGGAGTCTTCCGGACCGACTGACCCGGCCGGGCCGAGCGGGGGTCAGGGCAGGGTGAGGACGTCCGCGCCCGTCTCGGTCACCACGAGGGTGTGCTCGAACTGGGCGGTCCGCCGGCGGTCCTTCGTCACGACCGTCCAGCCGTCCTCCCACATGTCCCACTCGTGGGTGCCCAGGGTGAGCATCGGCTCGATGGTGAACGTCATGCCCGGCTTCAGCACGGTCGTCGCTCGCGGGTCGTCGTAGTGCGGCACGATCAGGCCCGAGTGGAAGGACGTGTTGATGCCGTGGCCGGTGAACTCCCGTACGACGCCGTAGCCGAAGCGCTTCGCGTACGACTCGATGACCCGGCCGACCACGTTCAGCTGCCGGCCCGGCCGTACCGCCTTGATCGCACGGTTGAGCGACTCGCGGGTGCGCTCCACCAGCAGCTGCGACTCCTCGTCCACCTCGCCGCACAGGTAGGTGGCGTTGTTGTCGCCGTGCACCCCGTCGAGGTACGCGGTGACGTCCAGGTTCACGATGTCGCCGTCGCGCAGCACCGTGGAGTCGGGGATGCCGTGGCAGATCACCTCGTTGACGGAGGTGCACAGCGACTTGGGGAAGCGGCGGTAACCCAGCGTGGACGGGTAGGCGCCGTGGTCGCACATGTACTCGTGTGCCACGGCGTCCAGCGCGTCCGTCGTGACGCCGGGCGCGATGTGCCGTGCGGCCTCCTCCATCGCACGGGCGGCGATGCGGCCGGCGGTCCGCATCCGCTCGATCGTCTCCGCGTCCTGCACCTCGGGCCCGGTGTACGGGCTCGGCGCCTCCTTGCCCACGTACTCCGGGCGCGCGATCGAGGACGGCACGGCCCGCTGCGGTGAGAGCTTGCCGGGAACGAGGACTGACTGGCCAGACATGCCCGCGAGTCTAACCGTGGTGGACCGGCAGCAGGTGGGGCAGCATTGCTGCATGGCACTCTTCAAACGCGCGACCGTCGGGAAGCCCGGTGAGTGGTTCTACTGCCTCAAGCACCAGACGGTCGAGGAGGGGCCGCAGTGCCCCTCCAAGAACCGCTTCGGCCCCTACGCCAGCCGCGAGGAGGCGTCCCGCGCGATGGAGACCGCGCACGAGCGCAACCTGGAGTGGGAGACGGACCCGCGCTGGAACGACTCCTCGCGGGACACCCCCGGCGACGGCACCTGACCGGGTCAGGCCGTGACGATCCCCGGGTCGCTGACGCCCGGCTGCCCCGTCTCGACGTGTCCGGCCAGGCGGCGCAGGAAGCCCTCGTCCGCCTCGTCGGTCACGCGCAGGTCGTACCACCGCCGGCTGCGCCGCAGGTCCACGCTGCGCACGACGGACCGTCCGGGCGTCACCCGGACGGTCTCGGCCGTCCCGTCGTAGGTGTTCGTCACCGTGAGGTGGGTGACGCCCTCGCGCGCGGTGCGCATGGTCAGCTCCAGCCGGCCGGTGGCCGCGTCGTGCCGTGCGGTGACCTCGGCGCCCGTGGCGTGCCCGGAGCCGCGGAAGACGCGCAGGAAGCCGTTCGGGCCGTGGACGGACAGGTCGTAGCCGCCGCCGGAGTAGGCGGTGTTCCAGGTGTCGCTGATCTCCTTTCCCGCCCCGGTGGTGTACGACCAGGGGCCGTCCGTGCGGTCTGCGGCGACGACCTGGAACCAGCCGCCGGCGGCGGCACCGGCGCTGAAGGTGAGCGTGACCCGGCCGGTCGACGGAGTCACCGCGGCGTCCACCCGGGGCGCGTACGCCAGCGGGCGGGTGGGCCGCGATCCGGCCTCCTGCGCCGGCATGCCGGGATGCTTGGGCGGCTCGGGCACGTAGCTGGGGTGCCGCTCGCGGTCCGGCGGCCGGTAGCCGTCGGTGTCCGGCAGGGACGCCGGTGCTGTGTCCTTGAGGGCGAAGTCGAACGCCGAGGTCAGATCGCCGCAGACCGCCCGTCGCCACGGGGAGATGTTCGGCTCCTCGACGCCGAAGCGGCGCTCCAGGAAGCGGATGACCGAGGTGTGGTCGAAGACCTCCGAGCAGACGAAGCCACCGGTGCTCCACGGTGAGAGGACGAGCATGGGCACGCGCTGTCCGAGTCCGTAGGGGCCCGCCGTGAAGTTCGCGTCGCCGGGGAAGGAGTCCAGCGTCGTGTCCACGCTGGACGCGCCCTGTGCGGGGGAGGCGGGCGGGAACGGCGGCGGGACGTGGTCGAAGTAGCCGTCGTTCTCGTCGTAGGTGAGGAAGAGCGCGGTGCGGCTCCACACCTCCGGGTCGGCTGTGAGCGCGTCCAGGACCTGCGAGACGTACCAGGCGCCGTAGTTCGCGGGCCAGTTGGGGTGCTCGCTGAAGGCCTCCGGCGCGACGATCCACGACACCTGGGGGAGCCGTCCGGCCGTCACGTCGGCGCGCAGGAGGTCGAACCAGCCGTCGCCGGCGGAGACGTCCGTGCCGGTGCGGGCCTTGTCGTAGCGCGGGTCGCCGGGACGGGCGTTGCGGTAGGAGTCGAAGTACAGCAGTGAATTGTCGCCGTAGTTGCCCCGGTAGGCGTCCGCGATCCAGCCCCAGCCGCCGGCGGCGTCCAGGCCGTCGCCGACGTCCTGGTAGACCCGCCAGGAGATCCCGGCCTGCTCCAGCCGCTCGGGGTAGGTCGTCCAGCCGTACCCCGCTTCGGCGTTGTCGAGTACGGGACCGCCGCCCTTTCCGTCGTTCCCGGTGTGTCCCGACCACAGGTAGTAGCGGTTGGGGTCGGTCGAGCCGATGAAGGAGCAGTGGTAGGCGTCGCAGACGGTGAAGGCGTCGGCGAGCGCGTAGTGGAACGGGATGTCCTCGCGGGTCAGGTAGGCCATCGTCCGGTCCGACTTGGCGGGCACCCACCGGTCGTAGTCGCCGTCGTGCCAGGCGGCGTGGCCGCCCGCCCAGTCGTGGTTGAGGCCGGCGATGAACTGCATCCCGAGGTCCTCGGCGGCGGGGTGGTAGGGCAGCACCTCCTTCTTGCCGTGCTCGTTCGCGGGCTGGTGCCAGACCGGCCGGCCGCCGGGCAGCGGCACCGGACGGGGGTCGCCGAACCCGCGCACGCCCCGCAGCGAGCCGAAGTAGTGGTCGAAGGACCGGTTCTCCTGCATCAGGACGACGACGTGCTCGACGTCGGCGAGGGTGCCGGTGTGCCGCCGTGCGGGGATCGCGGCGGCGCGCTGGATGCTGCTCGACAGGGCCGAGAAGCCCGCGGTCGCGCCCGCGATCTGCAGGAAGCGGCGCCGGGTCGGTTCGGGCATGTGAACTCCTCCGGTGGCGGTGAGCGGTGGCGGATGGCCGGGGCAAACGCTGTCAGGCGCAGGTGAACTTCGCGTTCGCCCAGTCACCGTGGTCGCCGTTCAGGCCGCCGTTGCTGTCGGTGACCTTCAGGTGCACGTGCCGGGCGCCGTCGAGGGGCACGTCGGCGGCGACGGTGTCCGAGGCGGCGGTCAGCTCCGGTGAGGTCCACAGGGTCTCGCCGTCTGCGGTGACCGAGAACCGCACTCCGCCGCCGCGGGGGATCTCGTCGTCGATGCCGACGTCGGCGGTCAGGAGTGTGCAGCGCCCGCCGAGATAGACCTCGATGTCGGAGTTCGCGTGCGCGCCGATCCCCTTGACGTAGGTCGTCCCGTCCAGGGTGAGGGTGGCGCCGTCGCTGTCGCCGGTCTCGCCGTTGCTGCGGTCGCGTTCGGGCGGCCCCCAGCCGTTGCTCTGGCCGATCCAGGCCATGTCGCTCGCCCAGGTGTCGCCGTGCGGCGGGGCGGGGACCGTGGACACGGCGAAGCGGAGCGCCGTGTGCTGCGGGGCGCCGGCCGCTCGGGCGTCCAGGTGTGCGGTGAGCACGGCGCTGCCGGGCTCTGCGTCCGCGGGCGGGGTCACCTCGAAGACCGCCTGCTTTTGGCCGCCGGGCTCCAGCCGCCCCAACTCCTGGGCGGGACCGACCTGCCAGCCCTCCGGGGCCGAGAGCGACACCGTGGTGCCCGAGGCGCCGGCCTTTCCTGCCGTCACCTCGACCGACACCTTGCCGGGCTCCCCGGCGCCCAACTCGGCGCCCTGCGGCCCGGACAGCGTCGAGGCGGCTCCGGGCACCGCTCCGCCGACCGCGCTGGAGCCGTGCAGGACGATCCGGGTGGCCTCGTCGGTGGGCCTGCTCCCGCTCTTGATGCGGACCACTCCGCCGCGGTACCCGGCGTCGTACCACCAGCCCTGTTCGGCGTGTGCGAAGGTGTCCTCGCTCGTCAGGTGCGGCAGGGTGCGGTGCCCGAGGGTGACGGCCGCCGGCTCGTCGCCGGTGTGCACGGTGAACCGGTAGGGCCGCCTCGCGGCCTTGCCGTCGAAGTGCCCGACGCTGGCGCCCAGGTCGATGGTGACCTTGCCGGCGCCCTCGTGCGGGGCGGTGATGGTGATCTTCTGGCGGGCCGAGGCGCCGTCGCGGTAGCCGCGGGTCACGCCGTCGTCCTCGTAGAGGGTGAAGGAGTCCCTGCCCTGCGGGTAGACGTCCCAGGCGACGGGGCTGTCCGGGTCCCGGTCCAGGTAGGAGCGGATGCCGCCGGGCCACCTCGGCACCGCCGCGCCGGCCCGCACGAACAGCGGCAGGGTGTCCAGCGGGGCCTGGTAGCCGTCGACGGTGGTGGGCCCCTGGTAGGTGCGGCCGGTCCAGTAGTCGACCCAGGTGCCCTTCGGCAGGTAGATGCCGTCACGCACCGAGGTGTCGCTGTAGACGGGGGCGACCAGGAAGTCCTCACCCGAGAGGAACTCGTACTTCACCGCGTCCGTCGCCGTCTTCGGGTCGTCGGGATACTCCAGCGCCAGCGGCCGGGTCGGGCCGACGCCGGTGCGGTGCGCCTTCGCCGCGTAGCTGTACATGTACGGCAGCAGCGACTCCTTCAGCTTCAGGTACTTGCGGCTGATGGAGGTGTAGGGCTCGCCGCGGCGCCAGGGCTGCTTGTCGTGGGCGGCCCAGCCGTCCATCGTCATCATCACCGGGAGGAACGACTTCCACTCCAGGTCGCGGACGTAGGTCTGCGCACTGCCGCCGAAGATGCCGTCGACATCGCCGGTGGTGTAGGCGAGGCCGGACATGGTGGCGCCGGCGTAGGTGGGGATCTGCCAGCGGATGTAGTCCCACGAGCCGGCCTGGTCGCCGCTCCACTGCACCCCGCAGCGCTGCGCGCCCGACCAGCTCTCCGGTGCCCAGGTGAAGCCGCGGGCGTCGCTGTTGTCCTCGATGCCCCGGTAGGCGTCCTTGCAGCCGTCCAGCGCCTTCTTGTAGCCGGGGCCGACCCAGGCGACGTCCAGCTTGGCCACCCGCTGCCCCGCCCTGACCTGGTCGGCGAGCGTGTCCAGGCCGTCCTCGGTCCACAGGCCCAGCTGGGCCTTGCGCTGCTGCAGTCCCTCGGCGGTCTGCGCCAGCTTCTCGTAGCCGCACCCGTAGCCGTCGTTGACGAGCATCCACCCGAGCGGCATGTCGTGTTCCACGTAGCCGTCGGCGACCTTCAGCGCGTCGAGGGTGTGCCGTTCGCCGCGGTTGGCGTTGTGCAGGTAGCAGTCCGAGTCGCCGGGTTCGAGCCCGTAGACGGGCGGCATGAACGGCTTGCCGGTCAGCTGCGTGTACCGGCCGATGACGTCCTTGAGGCCGTTCCCGACGAAGTAGTAGGCGTCGAACCGGCGTTCCTGGTGCGTGACGGTCACCGGGTCGCCGAAGCTGTAGGTGCCCGGCGAGTAGGTGTTGCGGTAGACGCCGTAGCCCTTTGAAGAGACGTAGAACGGTACGGAGTTGGGGTGCCCGCCCTCGTTCCAGTCGTAGTCGACGCCGACTTCGACCTGCTGTCCGCGGTGGGAGAACGACCCGTTCTGCATCCCGGTGCCGAAGAACTGCTCGTGCGGGCCGCGGCCCAGGCTCTGGGTGGTCTGCTCGCCGCTGAAGGTGATGCCCCGCGTCTCCTCCCACACCTTCGACCCGTCCGGCCGGTACAGCCCGAAGCGGAGCGGGTGCTTGTAGACGCGGAGTACGGCGTCGGAGGTGGCGATCTCGTAGCGGTCGCCGCGGTCCTGCCAGGTCGTCCGGGGCGCCTCGCCCTGCGGCAGGACGACGTCGTCGCCGACCGGGTCGGTGAAGTGCCCGTCCGGGGCGAGCCGCAGGTGCAGCACGGAGGCGTCGGTGAAGCTCACGCGGGCCTTCGCCTCGCCGGCGGAGATCAGGTAGGCGTCGCCGTCCCGCTCGAAACCGGTGACGTCGCCGACCGTGGTGTGCTCGGCCGCCTGCGCGCTGCCGGCTCCGACGCCGGGCGCGAGGGAGGCGGTCAGCAGGGCCAGGAGGAACACGAAGGGAAGGAGCACGGCCCGACGTCTTCTGGGTGGGTACATGACAGTCCTCACCGTGTGGGAGTCCGAAGAGCGACCCCTCCTGTATAGCGAACGAACGGCGGCAGACACAGACTTATGTGCAAAGAAGATGCATGGTTCTGCTTCAACTGCCGCGTGATCATGCAGGAACGTGCGTACCGTTCGCGCGTGCCGTGCGGACGGCGGCGGCGTGTTCGCTGGTGCGCGCGTCGTAGGCCATCAGCTTCGGCAGCGCCAGCGCGAGCAGCCCCACCGCCGCCACGCACGCCAGGCCGCCGCTCCACACCGACGTGCGCACCGACGTCCACGCGGCCACGGCGCCCGAGCGTGCCTGGCCGAGCTGCGGGCCGGCCGAGAACGACAGCAGCTCGATGCCGGCCAGCCGGCCGCGCAGTTCGTCGGGGATCGTCTGGTTCCACAGCGTCGAGCGGAAGATCCCGCTGA
>DASSBO010000270.1:0-5765 GCA_035698655.1 Streptomyces sp. | reverse complement strand
TGGCGATGTCCAGGCGCCGCCGCTGTCCGCCGGAGAGGGCGCCGCACCTGCGGTCGAGCAGGTCGGTCAGGTCGAGGTCGTGGGCGAGTTCCTCGCAGCGGTCGGCGGCCTCGGCACGGGTCAGCCGGTACAGCCGTCCCTGGGTGACGAGCTCCTCGCGGGCGCTGACCGTCGGGTCGACGCCGCCGGACTGGGCGACGTAGCCGATCCTCCGGCGGACGCCCGCCGGGTCGCGGGCGAGGTCGCAGCCGGCGACGGTCGCCTCGCCGCCGGTGGGCGGCAGCAGGGTGGTGAGCATGCGCAGCGTGGTGGTCTTGCCGGCGCCGTTGGGGCCGAGGAAGCCCAGGATCTCGGCGCTGTCGACGCTCAGGTCGATGCCGCGCACGGCCTCGACCGTGCCGGTCTTGGTCTGGAAGCTCCGGGTGAGCCCGGTGGTGCGGATGACGGGAGGCATGGTGACAGAAAAACAGAGTCGGTGAAAAATTGCAACGGCTACAAGTTTTCAGCGACACCATGTACACTGTGATCATGGCAGGCCTGAGGGAGCGGAAGAAGCAGCAGACGAGACAGCGCATCTCGGACATCGCGACCGGCCTGTTCCTCGAACGCGGCTTCGACGCGGTGACCATCGCCGAGATCGCCGAAGTGGCCGAGGTCTCGGTCAACACGGTCTACAACTACTTCCCGTCGAAGGAGGACCTGTTCTTCGATCGCGAGGAGGAGCAGGTCGAGCGGAGCTCCCGGCAGGTGCGCGAGCGCCGGCCGGGGGAGTCCGCCGCCCGGGCGGTGCTCCGCGGCGTGCGGGCGGACGTGCGGCCGATGTGCGAGCAGTGGGCCGTGGACGACGGCATGGTCCGGTTCATGCGCTGCGTGCGCGAGTCCCCCTCGCTGATGGCGCGGGTGTTCGTGATGCGCCTGCGGATCGTCGACCGGCTGACCGGGACGCTGCGCGAAGAGGCCGGCGCCCCCGAGGGTGACCCGGTGGCCGAGATGCTGGCGATCCAGTTGGCCGCCCTGTCGGACACCGTGTTCCGCACCATCCAGAAGGGGCTCGGCAACGGCGAGGCGCTCGCCGACGTCGCGCCCCGGGTGCTGGCGAAGGTCGACGCGTTCGAGGCGCTGCTCAGCGAAGAGGCCCTCAACTACGCGACCCGGCCCGCCGAATGCTCCGCGGACTGAGCTGTGGAACGACCGTCCGATGAGCGAATGGTCATGAAGTCGCATGGATCGGACACCACCGGTGTGACGTCCGCCATGTGAGACGTGACGCGTGTCTCGACCGCACCACACCGGCCTTCCGAAGGGCTAGGGTCCCGCCCATCGGTGTCTTCAGGAAGGTGCGTGTCGTGGCGAAGAAGCTCGCCGTCATCGGTGCCGGACTCATGGGGTCCGGGATCGCGCAGGTCTCCGCCCAGGCGGGCTGGGAGGTCGTCCTCCGTGACGTGACCGACGAGGCGTTGAAGCGCGGCACGGACGGCATCCGGGCCTCCTTCGACAAGTTCGTCGGCAAGGGGAAGCTGGCGGCCGCCGACGCCGAGGCCGCCCTCGGCCGCATCACCACGACCACCGACCTGGAGGCCGCGGCCGACGCGGACGTGGTCGTCGAGGCCGTCTTCGAGCGGATCGACGTCAAGCGGGAGATCTTCCGCACCCTGGACGGCCTGGTCAAGGACGAGACGATCCTCGCCTCCAACACCTCGGCCATCCCGATCACCAAGATCGCCGCGGCCACCGAACGCCCGGAACGGGTGGTCGGCACGCACTTCTTCTCGCCGGTGCCGATGATGTCGCTGTGCGAGCTGGTGCGCGGGCACAAGACCAGCGACGCCACGCTGGCCGCCGCCCGGGAGTTCGCCGAGTCCGTCGGCAAGACCTGCATCGTCGTCAACCGCGACGTCGCCGGCTTCGTCACCACGCGGCTCATCGCCGCACTCGTGGTAGAGGCAGCCAAGCTGCACGAGTCCGGTGTCGCCTCCGCCGAGGACATCGACACCGCCTGCAAGCTCGGCTTCGGTCACGCCATGGGCCCGCTGGCCACCGCGGACCTCACCGGCGTCGACATCCTGCTGCACGCCGCGGAGAACATCTACACCGAGTCGCAGGACGAGAAGTTCGCCCCGCCGGAGTCCATGCGCCGCATGGTCGACGCCGGAGACTTCGGCCGCAAGAGCGGCGAGGGCTTCTACACCTACTGACCCGATCCCTCCATGGGGTGAATTCCGTATCAGTTCGGACACAGACGGCAACCTGTCTGCCCGTCAGGCAGTCAGTCGTGGTGGCACATTCGGACAATGAGGTAAAGGTTCACCGACGCATTCGGCATTCCGGGGAGCAGCTATGCACATCAGGGGCGACCACGACGAGGTGGCCGTCGGAGGCCGACTCGACGTGCGCACCGCCGCCGATGCCCGTGCGGCACTGCACGACGCGCTCGACTCCGGACGAGGTGACCTGGTGCTGGACCTGGCCGGCCTCGACTCCTGGGACGCGACCGGGCTGGGCGTCATCATGGGCGCCCACCGCCGCGCCGGGCGCTGCGGCCGGCGGCTCGTCCTGCGCGACGTGCCGCCGCAGATGCAGCGCCTCCTGGTGGCGACCCGGCTGCACCGCATCCTCGCCATCGAGGGCTCGGCGCCCCGGATGCTGACCTAGCCTCCCGCGCGTCGGCTCGCGGGCGGGCGGGCTCCGGTCTCGCCCGGATGCCGACTCCTGCGCGACGGGCCGGGCAGCACACTGGCGGTGCCGCCCGCGTCCGCGTAGCGTCGTGGCCATGATCGAGCTCGAGGGGCTGACCAAGCGCTACGGCCGCAAGCTCGCGGTCGACGACCTCACCTTCACGGTGCGGCCCGGCGTGGTGACCGGGTTTCTCGGCCCGAACGGGGCCGGCAAGTCGACCACCATGCGGATGATGCTGGGCCTGGACAGCCCGACCAGCGGCCAGGTGCGCATCGACGGCCACCCCTACCACCAGCTCCGCGAGCCGCTCAACGACATCGGCGCGCTGCTGGAGGCCAAGTCCGTGCACGGCGGCCGCAGCGCGCACAACCACCTGCTGTGCCTCGCGCAGAGCAACGGCATCCCGTCCTGGCGGGTGGACGAGGTGCTGGAGCTCGTCGGGCTGAAGGCCGTGGCCAAGAAGCGGCCCAAGGGCTTCTCCCTCGGCATGGGCCAGCGGCTCGGCATCGCCGTCGCGCTCCTCGGCGACCCGCGGATCCTGCTCTTCGACGAACCCGTCAACGGGCTCGACCCCGAGGGCATCCACTGGATCCGCAACCTCATGAAGCAGCTGGCGAGCGAGGGCCGCACCGTCTTCGTCTCCAGCCACCTGATGAGCGAGATGGCGCTGACCGCCGACCACCTGGTCGTCATCGGCCAGGGACGGCTGCTCGCCGACACCTCGATGGCCTCCTTCATCGCGGAGAACTCCCGCACCTACGTCCGGCTGCGCTCGCCCGACCAGGAGCGGCTGCGCGACGCGCTGCACGCCCGCGGCGTGACGCCGCGCACCGCGGACGACGGCGCACTGGAACTCGAGGGCATCGAGGCCGCCGAGGCCGGCGAACTGGCCGCCGAGCACCGGATCGTGCTGCACGAACTGAGCCCGCAGAAGGCGTCGCTGGAGGAGGCGTTCATGAAACTGACGGCGGCGTCCGTCGAGTACCACGCGCATCCGGGCGCCGAACCGGGGGCGCCGCCGCCCCCGGCCGCGCCGGGCTGGGGCCGGCAGCAGGGGAAGGGGGACCGCTGACCATGTCGCACTCCTCACGCGTGCTGCGTTCCGAGTGGACGAAGGTGCGGTCCGTGCGGTCCACGCCGTGGACGCTGGGGCTCGCCTTCGCCGTCAGCGTCGGCCTGTCCGCCCTGATCTGCACCTTCGTCAGCAGCCAGTTCCAGGACATGCCGGCCAACGAGCGGATCGGCTTCGACCCGACGCAGACCAGCTTCGCCGGGATGCAGATCGGCCAGCTGGCCATGATCGCCTTCGGCGTGCTCGTCGTCTCCGGCGAGTACAGCACCGGGATGATCCGCAGCTCGCTGGCCGCCGTCCCGCAGCGCCGTACCTTCCTGTGGTGCAAGCTGGCCGTCGCCACCGCGCTGGTGCTCGTCGTCGGCATGGCGACCAGCTTCGCCAGCTTCTTCCTCGGCCAGGCGCTGCTCGGCGACCACGGCACCACCATCGGCGAACCCGACGTGCTGCGCGCCGTGATCGGCGGCGGGCTCTACATGACGCTGATGGGCCTGTTCGCCATGGGGATCACCTTCGTGCTGCGCAGCCCGCTGCTGGCGTTCGCCATCCTGATGCCGTTCTTCTTCCTGATCTCCGGCATCCTCAACACCGTCAGCGCCACGGAGAAGTTCGCCCGCTACCTGCCCGACCAGGCCGGCGCCCGGATCATGTCGGTGGTCGCCGACGACTCGCTGCCCTACGGGCCGTGGGGCGGCCTGGGCATCATGTTCGCCTGGGTCGTGGCGGCGCTGATCGCGGGAGCGATCGTCCTGGAGACGCGCGACGCGTAGCCTGTAGCCTCCTGTCTCCGGCTGTCGCGAGCGGCCGGAGACATTCGGGGCGAGGGGAATCATCACCGTGATCGAGGCGCAGGGCCTGACCAAGCGCTACGGCGACCGGACGGCCGTCTACAACCTGTCCTTCCAGGTGCGGCCCGGCGCCGTCACCGGGTTCCTGGGGCCCAACGGCTCCGGCAAGTCGACGACCATGCGGATGGTCCTGGGCCTCGACGAACCGAGTGCCGGGCACGTCACCATCGACGGATACCCGTACCGCCGGCTGCCCAACGCGCCCCGCCGCGTCGGCGCGCTCCTCGACGCGAAGGCCGTGCACGGCGGCCGCAGCGCGCGCAACCATCTGCTGTGCCTGGCGCAGCTCGCCGGCATTCCGGCCCGGCGGGTGGACGAGGTGCTGGGCGTCGTCGGCCTGCACGGCGTGGCCGGCCGCCGGTCGAAGGGGTTCTCCCTCGGCATGGGCCAGCGGCTGGGCATCGCGGCCGCGCTGCTCGGCGACCCGCAGGTGCTGCTGTTCGACGAGCCGGTCAACGGGCTCGACCCGGAGGGCATCCTCTGGGTGCGGAACCTGATGAAGCAGCTCGCGAGCGAGGGCCGCACCGTCTTCGTCTCCAGCCACCTGATGAGCGAGATGGCGCTGACCGCCGACCACCTCATCGTCATCGGCCGCGGCCAGTTGATGGCCGACATGCCGGTGAAGGACTTCATCGCGCACCACTCCGTCGGCTACGCCCGGGTGCGCACCCCGGACGACGCGCCCGAGCAGGCGGAGAAGCTGACGGCCGCGCTCACCGAGGCGGGCGCCGAGGTGCGGCCCGAGGACGACGGAGCGCTGCGCGTCAGCGGCGTGCCGCTGCCCCGCATCAGCGACCTGGCCCACGACGCCGACGTCCGGCTGTGGGAACTCTCCCCGCACCAGGCCTCCTTGGAGGAGGCCTACATGCGGCTGACCCAGGGCGCCGTCGACTACCGGTCGACCGCAGACCAGCGCGCCGGCCTGCAGGCACCCCAGGCCGGCTGGCCGCCGCCGCAGCCCGGGCAGGCCGTCCCCGGCGGGTACGGCCCGCCGCAGCACGGCCCGGCCGTCCCCGCGCAGCCGGGGCCGATGCCCGCGGGCGCGCCCACGCCCCAGCCGGTCGTGCCGCCGCCGCAGCCCGCGCCCGGCGCGTACGGGCCGCCGCCCGCAGCACCTGCACCGCCACCGGCCGCACCGCCGGTGCCGCCCGCCGCCGCACCGTCCGCAC
>DASSBO010000269.1:0-4355 GCA_035698655.1 Streptomyces sp. | reverse complement strand
GCGCAGCAGTGCCTGGTGGGCGGACTGGAACTCCGCGCTGAGTCCGTCCGTGGCGGATTCCATGGACAGCAGCACGTCCTCGGCGAACTCGCCTTCCTGCAGCCGTTCCACCGCCTCGGGCAGGTTGGTCTGCGCCAGGGTCGTGGTGGCGGCCTCCTGCTGTGTCATGCGGCGCAGGAGGGCCTGCTCACGCTCGGCCGCTTCGGCACGTGCGGCGTCCAGCGTCCGGCCGCGGCGGCCGACCTCCGCCGCGAGGAGCGCGACGGCCAGCGTCGCCACCGCGCCGCACCAGATCACCGCCGCACGGGCACCCGACGGGACGACGAGCGCGGCGACGGCCGTCGCCACTGCCGTCACGACGGCGGGCAGGAACCACACCGCCGCAGGACCGGACCGTGGACCTCCTGGAGACGATCCAGCACGAACCATCAGCATCCTCACCTCGTTGAAACGCCGAGCGCGGCGGGCGGTGTTCGTCGCCGGCGACGGGAAGCCGTCCTCCGAGGCGTCGCAGGCGCGGCCTCAGGACGGCAGCAGGGCAGGGGCGGCGGGAGGATCCGCTGCACCAGCGCTCCGAGCCCTCGGCAGCATAGCCGTAATGATCTCAGGGATCACATCAGCGTCTTGTCGTACCATCAGCTTTCACTGACTGCTCATCAGCTCGTCACCCGGTGCGCAACGTCCTTGCGGCGGCGGACGGAGACCAGCCAGTCCTCCACCCGTGCGATGTCCGGTTCCCCGGGCAGCGGGCTGTTCCGCACGGCGGCCTCCAGCCGGGCGGCCAGGCGGTCGTGCCAGGTGCGGACCTCGTCCCAGGTCAGCTCGCCGCGGCGCACCGCCATCAGCCGCTCCCGGTGCGGCCCGACGTCGACCATGACGGCCCCGGTCTCCAGGAGGGTGGCGCCGCTGATCATCAGGCGGAGCAGGTGCACGACGTGCTTCCAGCGCGGCTCGCCCGTGCGTTCCAGCCGGGCGCGCGCCTTGGCGAACTGCGACTGTGCGTAGCCCGCGTAGGTCTGGTGGGCACGCCGGGAGAGGAAGGCGGGTGAGAGGTCGCGCAGTTCCTCGCCGAGCGGCGTGCTGCGCTCGGTCAGCGGGCTGTGCAGGACCTCCAGGACGTTGGGGTTGGCGGCCAGGGCCAGCACGCAGAACCGCTCGGCCTCCCAGCTGAACTGCTCGGGCAGCGGGCCCTCCACGTGCGTGGGCGGCTTGGTCAGCCGCCAGAAGTCCTCGGTCGGGGCGACGTAGACGCCGCGGCGGTCGGTGTCCGAGGCGGCGGTCGCGAGTCCGAACGCACGTGATCCGACGACGACCGAGAGGATCGTGTGCCGCTCGACCAGGTGCGTTCCGTTGTCCATGCGGCCCATCGTCGCCGAGGCGGTGGCCGGCCGCCCAGCGGTTTTCCGGCCGGCGCCCGCCGCGGGCGCCGGCCGGAACCGGAACCTTGTGTTGTGCGGCCTGCTATGCGGCCTTCGTCAGGCCGGGCTTGAGCAGCACCTTCGTCCAGCCGTCCTCGCGCTTGTCGAAGCGCTGGTAGGCCTCGGGGGCGTCGGTGAGCGGCAGCCGCTGGGAGACGACGAAGCTCGGCTCCGCACGCCCGGCGATGATCATGTCGCGCAGCTGCCGGTTGTAGGCCTTCACGTTGGCCTGCCCGGTGCCCATGCGCAGGCCCTTCTCGAAGAACTTGCCGGTGTTGAAGAGCATCTGCCCCTTCTTGGCGTGCTCGGTCGGGCCGCCCGGGTCGGACGGCACGTAGAGCCCGACCACGCCGAGCGCGCCGGTGGGCCGTACCGTCTCGATCAGGGTGTTGAGCACGATCGCGGGCTGCTCCTCCCCTTCCTTGACGGTGGCCTGGTAGCCGACGGCGTCGATGCCCTTGTCGGTGCCCTCGCCGCCGGTGGCGTCCTTGATCTGCTCGGCGGCGTCCGCCTTGGAGAAGTCGACGGGCTTGGCGCCGATGCGTTCGGCCAGCCGCAGCCGGTCGGGCTGCTTGTCGACGACGAAGACCCGGGAGGCGCCGCGCAGCAGCGCCGAGTAGGCGGCCATCAGGCCGACCGGGCCGGCGCCGAAGACGGCCACCGACTCGCCCGGCGAGACACCGGCGAGTTCCGTGGCGTGGTACCCGGTGGGGAAGATGTCGGCGAGGAGGGCGAAGTCGTCCTCGTGCTCGTCGCCCGGGGGCAGCACGAGGCAGTTGTAGTCGGCGAACGGCACCCGCAGGTACTCGGCCTGGCCGCCCGTGTAGGGGCCCATCGAGACGTAGCCGTAGGCGCCGCCTGCGAATCCCTTGTTCACGGTCAGGCAGAAGGCGGACTTGCCCGCCAGGCAGTTCTTGCAGAAGCCGCAGGCGACGTTGAACGGCAGGACCACCCGGTCGCCGCGCCTGATCCGTGCGACGCCGGAGCCGACCTCCTGCACGATGCCCATGTTCTCGTGCCCGAAGACGATGCCCGGCTCCGCACCGGTGCGCCCCTCGTACATGTGCAGGTCGGACCCGCAGATGCACGAGGTGGTGATCTTGATGACGACGTCGGTGGGGTCCTGGATACTGGCGTCCGGCACGTCCTCGACGGCGACGCGGTGCGGTTCCTTGTAAACGACGGCCTTCACGGTGCGCTCCTTCCACGCTGTGTCGCGCCTCCGAGTACCACGCTCCGCGCGGGTCAGACCCCCCGGCCGGGCCGCACGATCACCTCGCTGCCGACGGGTGTGAAGCCGGTGGCCAGGAAGGCGCGCAGTGACCGGGCATTGCCGGGGGCGACGGCCGCGAAGACGGGTTCACCGGCACGGACGAGCGTCAGCGCGTCCCGCAGCAGCGACCGGCCGTCGCCGCGCCCGCCCCGGCTGCCGGGGTCCAGCAGTTCGACGCTCATCTCCAGCCGTCCGGCGAGGCCCGCCCCGAGGGTGACCAGGCCGCGGTCGTCGCCGTAGACCCGCACCCCGGTGCGCAGCTCGCGGGCGTGCCGTACGCGCGGGTGCGCGTCCATGCCGGGCCGGGCCGCCAGCCGGCGCGGTCCGCCGGCGCCGCGTGCGACGAGTGTGGCGTCCAGGGTGCCGACCGCGCCGTGCGGGCCGGCCAGCAGCGCGAGGAACGCCGGGGCGGACGACGCCCCGAACCCGTCCGGTCCGGCAGCCCGCACCTCCTGCCCGGCGAGCGCGGTGGCCACCACCGCGTGCCCGGTGAAGGCCACAGATGCCTCGAGGCCGCCGGGCAGCGCGGGCAGGATGCTCACGCCCCCGTCGACGGGAGGGAACCTGCCCTCGGCCGCGTCCAGATACCACCGCAACAGCGGATGCCCGTCACTCGCCACGCGCCGGATCCTACGAGGCCGCCGGACCGCCCAGGGCGGCGCCGAAGGCGGCCCGGGCGGTGGGGTGGTCGAGGGACCGGGGGCCGAAGAAGACCGAGCCCTTGCCGACGAGGTGCTCTCCGTCCGGGTACAGGACGCTGACCGCGCCCATCCGGCCGTCCGCGCCGGGGACGCCGACGGCGAGGTCGCTCTGGCCGTCGCCGTTGTAGTCGGCGGCAGCGAGGGAACTGCCGAAGAGGTTGTTGCCCTCGGAGACGCCGTAGACGCCTTCGGTGTCCAGGTCCAGGTGCGTGACGCCGTCCGCGCCGATTCCGTCCGGCGAGCCGTGCGCGACGCCGATGGCGCCCGCGTTGCTGATGCCGTCGCTGTCGGGCGCGGCGGTGTCGGTGATCACGACGTCGGCGTACCCGTCCCCGTCGAGGTCGGCCACGCCCGCTGCGGTGCCGCTGACCGGCTCGCCCGGCCAGGGGGCCGTCCGGGTGGCATCGAGCCCGTCGGCGGTGCCGGAGTACGTGCGCAGCTTGGCGTCGTCGGGGCCGTCGGCGAAGCCGGTGTCGATGACGACGTCGTCGCGTCCGTCGCCGTCGACGTCGCCGACGACCGGGGTGTAGCCCATGAAGGGCAGGGCGACCTCGTCACCGAGGGCGGTGCCCTGCAGGCCGCCGGCCGAGCCGGGCAGGACGGCGAGGGTGCCCTCGTCGGCCGGGTCGTCGGAGGCCGCCACGGTGACGAGGTCGGCGTAGCCGTCGCCGTCGACGTCGCCCGAGGCGATGTGTCCGGTCGCGGCTCCCCCGCCGGGCGGGGCGAGTTCGGTGATCTTCGGGGTCTGCCGGGAGCGCAGGTCGGCGGCGCCGCGGACGACGGCGATGTGCAGGCCGTCCGCGACGGCCAGGTCGGTGTCGCCGTCGCCGTCGAAGTCGCCGAGGGCGAGCGCGTTCCCGAAGCCGCGGCGGCTGGCTGGTTCGGGGGCGTGGAAGGCGATCGCGTGCCCGGAGACGCCTTCGGAGGACCCGAAGACGACGGTGACAGAGCCGGCTCCCTTGA
>DASSBO010000268.1:0-2815 GCA_035698655.1 Streptomyces sp. | reverse complement strand
AGCGAGCGTCCGGTGCGGCAGATCGACCCCGAGATCCAGAACTACTTCCGCGACGTGGCGGACCACCTGACGCGCGTCAACGAGCAGGTCCTGGGCTTCGACGACCTGCTCAACTCGATCCTGCAGGCCAACCTCGCGCAGGCGACCGTCGCGCAGAACGAGGACATGCGCAAGATCACCTCGTGGGCGGCGATCTTCGCCGTCCCGACGATGATCGCCGGCATCTACGGCATGAACTTCGACTACATGCCGGAGCTGCACTGGAAGTTCGGCTACCCGATGGTCCTGCTGGTCACCGTCGGCCTGTGCGTCGCCATCCACCGCGGCTTCAAGCGCAACGGCTGGTTGTAGCCTGCGCCCCATGACACCGCTGGAGGCGGCCCTGGTGGAGGAGGCCGCGAAGAAGTCCTCCCTGCTGTGGGTGCGCGGCCCGGCCGGTCCGGCCCGCCCCCTGTGGCACGTGTGGCACGACGGGGCCGTGTGCCTGGTCGGGGACGGCTCGCTCGAACAGCCGCTGACCGGCATGGAGCTGACCGACGGCGGCAGCGCCACCGTCAGCGTGCGCAGCAAGGACAAGGGCGGCCGGCTCGTGGTGTGGCAGGCCCGCGTCGTCGAACTCGCCCCGCACGGCGAGCGGTGGGAGGCGGCGGTCGGCGAACTGCGCGGCAAGCGGCTCAACGCCCCCGACGCACCGGTACTCGCCGAGCGGTGGGCCCGCGAGTCGCGCGTGCTGCGGCTGGAACCGGCAGGCGAGGCCGTGCAGACGTCCGAGTCGATGCCGGACGGCCCGCACGCCGCGGTCCCGCTGCCCACGCCGGCCACCACCCGCCGCCGGGCCCCGCACGCCCTGCCCCGGCTGCTGCTGCGCCGGCGCAGGCGTCGCGACGGCTGACGGGGTCAGCTCTTCTCCGGCTCGTCGCCCGCGGAGATCTTCTTGCCGTAGTCGACGACCTGCTCGTCCTTCGGTGCCCGCATGGCGAACTTCGTGTTCCAGTCGTCCAGCCGGACGGTCCCGGCGCCGCCGCCGCGCTCCATGCGCAGCGGGTAGGGCTTGCCGTTCAGCGCGACGTACATGGTGCCGCCCCGGCCGCCGTCCGCGCGGACCTCGACGGCGGGCACACCGTCGACCTTGGTGGTCTCGCCGCGTTCCCGCTCGCCCTTCATGGTCAGCAGCCCGTCGAGCAGGACCCGCATCCGGGTGAAGCTGCTCAGCTGGTCGTAGGCCGAGTCGCCCTTCGGCACCTTCACGTACATGCCTTCGAGCTTCTTCGCCGCGGCGCGGTCGGCCTTGCTGGGCGAATCGGCGTCCGCGCCCTGCTCCTGCTGGATCCAGAACTCGGAGTTCGCCTTGAGGTAGAGCTCGTCCTTCACCCGCAGCAGCTGGAAGGTGTTCCCGCCGCGGGTGGAGACCTCGCCGATGCCGCCGGACCGCTTCAGCCGCATCTCCAGCCGGTAGGCCTGACCCTTGCTCACCACCGTGCCGGACAGCCGTACGGAGTCGGCGGCCTCGGCCGCGGCCCGCGCCTTCTTCTCGATGGTGCCGGCGGACAGTTCGGACACGCCGTTGGTCCCCTCGTCCGCGCCGCCGCACCCGGCGAGCAGCAGCGGCAGCACCGCACCCAGAACCCACGCCGGTGCTGCCGTGCGTCGTCTGCGGGCGCGTCGGATCACGTGAGGTACCTCCGGCGGTCGGTCGGGGACGACGGCACCCTACCGCCGCGGGCGGCCCGTTCCGCCGCGGCCCGGCGCTACTCCCGCCGGCCCGCGTCGCAGCGCGACGGACGGAAGGTGCGCGTTAGCCTGAACCGGACGAACGCGGCGCGTGTGGGAGGTGAGCCGGGATGGCAGCAGGATCCTCCCGGGTCTTCGTCTCGCACCTGGCCGGGGTGGCCGTCTTCGACCCGAACGGCGACCAGGTGGGCCGAGTGCGGGACGTGGTCACGCTGCTGCGGATGGGCGGCCGGCCGCCGGGGGTGCTCGGGCTGGTCGTCGAGGTGGTCAGCCGCCGCCGGATCTTCCTGCCCATGACGCGGGTGACGGGCGTCGAGTCCGGCCAGGTGGTGACCACCGGCGTGCTCAACATGCGCCGCTTCGAGCAGCGTCCCGCCGAGACACTCGTGCTCGGGGAGCTGCTGGACCGCCGGGTCACCCTCGTGGAGACCGGCGAGGAGGTGACGGTGCTGGACGTCGGGCTGGTGCAGCTGCCGGCCCGCCGCGACTGGCAGATCGACAAGGTCTTCGTCCGCAAGGGACGCGGCGGGCCGCTGCGCCGCCGCGGCGAGACGCTGACCGTGGAGTGGTCGGCGGTCACCGGGCTCGCGCGCGAGGAGTCCGGCCAGGGCGCGGCGAACCTGCTGGCGACGTTCGAACAGCTGCGTCCGGCGGACCTGGCCAACACCCTGCACCACCTGTCGGCCAAGCGCCGCATCGAGGTCGCCGCAGCCCTCCACGACGACCGGCTCGCGGACGTCCTGGAGGAGCTGCCGGAGGACGACCAGGTCGAGATCCTCGGCAAGCTGAAGGAGGAGCGGGCCGCCGACGTGCTGGAGGCCATGGATCCCGACGACGCGGCCGACCTGCTCTCCGAGCTGCCCGAGGCCGACAAGGAACGCCTGCTGCAGCTGATGCGGCCGCAGGACGCCGCGCCGCTGCGCCGGCTGCTGACCTACGAGGAGCACACCGCCGGCGGTCTGATGACCACCGAGCCGATCGTGCTGCGCCCGGACGCCACCGTGGCCGAGGCGCTGGCCCGGGTCCGGCAGCCGGAGCTGTCCCCCGCGCTGGCCGCGCAGGTCTACGTCTGCCGGCCGCCGAT
>DASSBO010000267.1:0-2179 GCA_035698655.1 Streptomyces sp. | reverse complement strand
TCGGCGCGCCGCACCACCGCGAAGAAGACCGGCGCCCGCAGGAGGTGACGCCGGCGGTTCCGCGACGGGCCGGGCTCCCACCGGGAGCCCGGCCCGCGGTCTGTTCCCCGGCGGAACCCGCCCAGGGGTGCGCTAGAGCGTCTGCAGCGTCACCAGCGTGATCCGGCGGGCCTCGCCCTCGCCCTCCACCTCGATGCGCACCCGCTGCCCCGGGCGCAGCAGCTGCAGCCCGCCCGCGTCGAACGCCTCGGCGTCGAAGGGAAGCGGGGTGCCGTCGTCGAGCAGCACGCTGCCGGAACGCGTCGCGGGATCGTAGGTGGCCGAGGTCGCCTGCATGCGCAGCAGGGTATCCGCCACCAGACGTGCGGTGTGCGGGCCCACACCGTGCCGCAGGGCGGCCCGCAGATCGTCGACCGTGTCCACGTCCTGCCGCACGCTCCCCACCGCGCCGGGCGTGAGTTCGACGGCTCCCGACCTCCGGTGCCGTTCCCGCGAGAACTCCCCGAAGGCGGGGGAGAGGTCCGTTCCCGGCCGCGCCGACAGCAGCGTCGTGCCGGTGCCGACCGCGTCGGCCAGGAACGCCCGCGGGTGCCGCCCGGCGGCGGACAGCACCTTCGCCAGTTCGCCCGGACGCAGCGCCGGCAGGTCGGCGCCGAGCGCCGCGACAGGTGCCCGTGGAGCCGCCGCCCGCACCACCGCCGCACCGTGCGCCAGCGCGGCGTTCAGGCCCGCGCCGGGGGCGTCCGCGACCCGGCGCGCGCCCAGCGCCGCCAGTTCCGCCGCCGCCAGCGGATCGTCCGTGACGACCACCACACCGGCGACCGCGGGCGACCGCAGCGCCGCCGACACGGTGTCCTGCGCGAAGGCGAGCGCGAGTTCTCCGCGCAGCGGCTCGCCGGTGCCGTCGGCCAGTCGGCTCTTGGCCCGCACCAGCGGCTTGAGCGGGACGACGAGATGCCATCCCGCGGTCGCGGCCCGTTCTTCCTCACATTCCATCGGGAACATTCTCACCCCCCACGCGCCAGCACCGCGTGGCCGGTGGGGTTACGGTGTGCACGACAGCCCCCTGCGCGGGCCGTCCGTACCGACAGAGGAGATGGTGTCCCGGTGTCCCGCCGCAGAATCGGCTTCTGGTACCGCTTTGCCGCGGTTTTGGCGAAACCGCCGCTGCTGACACTGTTCAAGCGGGACTGGCGCGGAATGGAGCACATTCCGGCGGACGGCGGCTTTATCACCGTCGTCAATCACAACTCTGTTCTCGACCCGCTGTCCTATGCGCACTACCAGTACAACACCGGACGCGTTCCGCGGTTCCTCGCGAAGAACTCCTTGTTCAAGAGCGGATTCGTCGGCGGCATGATGCGGCGCCTGGAGCAGATCCCCGTCTACCGGGAGTCGACCGACGCGGTCGGCGCCTTCCGCGCCGCCGTCGACGCGATCGAGCGGGGCGAGTGCGTCGCCTTCTACCCCGAGGGCACGCTGACCCGCGACCCGGACCTGTGGCCGATGGCCGGGAAGACGGGCGCCGCGCGGGTCGCCCTGCTCACCGAGGCGCCGGTCGTCCCGGTCGCCCAGTGGGGCGCCAACGAGGTCATGCCGCCGTACGCCAAGACCAAGCGGGTGCGGCTCTTCCCGCGCAAGACGTTCGTCGTGCAGGCGGGCCCGCCGGTCGACCTCTCCGAGTACTACGGGAAGGAGCCGACGGCCGAGGTGCTGCGGGCGGTCACCGACCGCCTCATGGCCGCCGTCGCCGACCAGCTCGCCGAGATCCGCGGCGAGCAGCCGCCCGCCGAGCGGTACGATCACCGGCGCGTGATCGCGGAGGTCCGGGCACGGCAGGCCCGCGAACACCGCGGGAAAGGCCGGGTCGAGGCCGGAGAGGAAGAGAACGCGTGACGCGAGCCGCAGTGTTCGGCACCGGGTCCTGGGGCACCGCATTCGGGATGATCCTCGCGGACGCGGGCTGCGAGGTGACCCTGTGGGGCCGGCGGCCCGAACTCGCCGAGGCGGTCAACACCCGCCACGTCAACCCGGACTACCTGCCCGAGACCGTACTGCCCGACTCGCTGCGGGCCACCACCGACCCGGCCGAGGCGGCACGCGACGCCGACTTCACGGTGCTCGCCGTCCCCTCGCAGACGCTGCGCGGCAACCTCAAGGCCTGGGTGCCGCTACTCGA
>DASSBO010000266.1:0-8998 GCA_035698655.1 Streptomyces sp. | reverse complement strand
GCGCTCCACAGGTTGGGCATCACCTGGGGCCCGTAGTACAGGGTGATCCACAGCGAGGCGAAGAGGCCGCCGCCCAGCGCGAGCACCCGCGCCGGGAGGACCGGGCGCCACGCCCACAGGGCGGCGAGCAGCCCGGCGCCGGAGAGGACGGCCAGGTAGCCGCGCAGCGGCAGGATGTCCGTGGTGAAGGCGGCGACCGGGGCGACGAGGAAGGAGACGCCGCGGGCGCGGGGCGCGCTGAAGTACGCGGCCGGCACCTGGCCGCTGACCTGGCTGGTGTAGACGGACTCGTCCCAGCCGAGGCCCAGCCCCGTGCCGGGCAGGACGAGCACCAGCTGGGTGAGGGTGAAGCACAGCGCGACGGCCGCCGGCCCGAGCATGCCGCGTCGGCGGGTGCGCGGGGTGGCGGGCGTCAGCAGTGGGGGTGTCGCCGGCCACGGTCTGAGCGGCGGCCGTTCCAGCATCGTGCACCTCGCGGACTTCTCGACTGGGGATGCGCGCGGAGTGACGAAACGCCGCCGCACCGTCACATCATGTGACGATCATCGGGACGTTGCGGTGTGACGGCGCCGGGCACGGCAGCGATCTCACCCGCTTGTGCGCGGGCAGGCCGCCCCCTCGCCGCCGGCGGATGGGCCGCCGCCGTGCGGCGCACGGTGGTCGCCGCCGTGCGACTCCTGGTGGGCGAGCGGCCGGTCACGGCGCAGCGCCGTGAAGACCTTCCCGGCGGCCGGCCGGTCCCAGCGGACGGCCGAGCCGATGCCGGGCACCTCGTAGTCGACGTCGGCCACCGGCACGGTGACGAACTCGCCGGCGGACGCGGTCAGGCCGCGCGCCGCCCGGGCCAGCGCGAGCATGTCGCCGGTGCCGAAGCCGCGGTCGGCCCGTACGGAGGACAGCGCGGTGGACGCGAGCCGGTCGAGTTTCGCCGGGTTCGTCAGCACGTCGCCGCGGGTGGCCTCGTCGATGAGGGAGGCGAGGAACCGCTGCTGCCGCTGCATGCGGCCGAGGTCGGAGGTGCCGTCCACATGCCGGGCCCGTACGTAGGCGAGCGCCTGCCGGCCGCGCAGGACGGCGGTGCCCGCCGGCAGGTCGAGCCCGGAGTAGTCGTCGTGCAGCGGCCGCGGCGTGCAGACGCGGACGCCGCCCAGCACGTCGACCGTGCGCAGGAAGGCGGCGAAGTTCACCTCGACGTAGTGGTCGACGTGCACGTGCGTCATGCGCTCGACCGTGCGGACGGTCAGCCGGGGGCCGCCCTCGGCGTAGGCGGAGTTGAGCTTCGCCGGGTGGGTGGTCCCCGTGGTCCCCGTTGCCCCCGATCGGCCGGGGAGCCGCACGTAGCTGTCGCGCGGGAGGCTGACGACGCTGACGCGGTGCCGGTCCTGGGACAGGTGCACGAGCATCAGGGTGTCGGTGCAGTCGCAGGCGTCCCCGCCCAGCCGGTACCGGCTGCGCTGCGCCGCGGAGAGCCGTCCCCGGTCGTCGACGCCGACGACGAGGATGTTCATGCCGTTCCCGGCCCGGTCGTGCGGCCGGCCGGCGAGGCCGGAGAACGGGTCGACGCGCTCGATGCGACCGGCGAGCCCGCTCACCAGGGCGTGGCCGATCCCGGCCGCGGCGAGCACCAGAACGGACACGGCGGTCGCGATCCGCAGCCCCCAGTGGCGGCGTCTGCCCTCGGCACGGACCGGGCGGGTGTCGGGACGAAAGCGGGTGCGGACCGGTCGGTGCACGGCGGACCTCCGGACGAAAGTGCGGAAAGGGGACGAAGCCCCCACGCTACGGACGCCCGGCCGTGCCGGACGGGCGGCGTGCTCGGGCGTCCCCCGATCGCGGTACCGTGACCGGCGTGACTGCCTCTGCACCGCCCGCCGTTTCCGTGATCATGCCGGTCCTCAACGAGGAGCGGCACCTGCGTGCCGCCGTGCGGCACATCCTCGAGCAGGAGTACGAGGGCGAGCTGGAGGTCGTCATCGCCCTGGGCCCGTCCGAGGACCGCACGGACGAGATCGCCGCGGAGCTGGTGGCCGAGGACGCCCGGGTGCACACCGTCCCCAACCCGACGGGCCGCACCCCCGCCGCGCTGAACGCCGCCATCAAGGCCTCCCGCCACCCGGTCGTCGTCCGCGTCGACGGGCACGGCATGCTCTCCGCCGACTACATCGCCACCGCGGTGCGCCTGCTCGAGGAGACGGGCGCCGCCAACGTCGGCGGCATCATGTACGCGGAAGGCGAGAACGCCTGGGAGCACGCGGTGGCCGCCGCGATGACCTCCCGCATCGGCGTCGGCAACGCCGCCTTCCACACCGGCGGCGAGGCCGCCCCGGCCGACACCGTCTACCTGGGCGTCTTCCGCCGCGAGATACTCGAACAACAGGGCGGCTACAACGAGGAGTTCATCCGCGCCCAGGACTGGGAGCTGAACTTCCGCATCCGCGAGGCCGGCGGCCTCGTCTGGTTCTCCCCCGAGCTGCGCGTCTCCTACCGGCCGCGCCCGAACGTGCGCGCGCTGGCCAAGCAGTACCGCAACTACGGCCGCTGGCGGCACGTCGTGGCCCGCTACCACTCCGGTTCGATCAACGCCCGCTACCTGGCCCCACCGGCGGCGGTCTGCGCGATAGCGGCCGGCCTGGTGGTGGGCGCCGCGGTCACCCCGTGGGCGTTCGTCGTCCCGGCCGGCTACCTCGCCGCCGTGACAGCCGGCTCCCTCCCGGCCGGCAAGGGCCTGCCGCTCGCGGCCCGCGTCCGCATCCCGCTGGCGCTCGCGACGATGCACATGTCGTGGGGCTGGGGCTTCCTGACGAGCCCGCGCGCGCTGGCCCGCCACGTCATCGCCTCCCGCCGCGCCCCCGCCCCCGCCCCGCAGGCCGCAGCAGACGCGCCGCACTGAGCGGGCGGCAGCCCTGCGGCCGCCGCCCGCTCGGGCTCCGGTCAGGTCACCAGACGTTCTCCGGGTTGACGTGCATGCAGGCACCCTTGTTGCCGCCCCTGACCACGTCCGACGCCTCCACGGCCTTGTCGCGCTCTTCCTTCTGCTTGGCTGGGTCCTGGGCCGCCGCGGGATAGGTGTCTCCCTGACGCCAGTCGGCGCCGACGACGAGGGTGATGCCCTGCACGGCAGAGGAGTGCTCGACGAGCTTCTCCGGAATGCCCAGTGCCTTGGCCACGGCCAGTGCGTCACCGCGCTGGTCCGGGTCGGCGAAGCTGAGCGAGGTGTCGGCCTGGGACTTGGGCGTGGCGTCCGTCGTCGCCTGGGTGAACCCCTGCGCGACGAGCTGCTGGGTGAGGTGGCCGGCCCGGCCGCTGACCGCGGGCTGGTTGATGGTCCCGGTGCCGTTGAGCACGCTGACCGCGATCTCGCTCTTGGGGGCGGCAAGGTCGCTCGGCGGGGGCGAGGACTTCTTCTTCTCCTCCTTGTCCTTGCCGTCGAGTGCGACGTCCTGTCGGATGAGCGAGAAGATCTTGTCGGCCTCGGGCGTGGGGACGACGTACTCCTGGTGTGCCCCGTAGTACTTCCACGGCATGGTGACCATGGTGATGCGGTCGGTCGGCACCTGCTTGAGGTCCTTGGCCAGGTCGAACAGCTTCGTGACGCTGCCCAGGCCGTTGTCGACGGTGAGCGCCTTCGTGGCCGCCTCAGCCAGCGAGCGGAGCTTGCCCGGGTCGGTGAGCTTGGTGCCGGCCTTCAGCTGACGCACCATCGAGCTCATGTACTGGTGCTGGGCACGGGAACGGGCGATGTCCGTGCCGTCGTCGAAACCGTGCCGGGTGCGCAGCCACTGCAGGGCCTGCTTGCCCTTGATCGTCGTGGTGCCCTCTTTGAGCCGCAGGCCGGACTTCGAGTCGTAGACGTTGGCGTCGACGCAGACGGGGACGCCCCCGACGGCGTCGGCCATGTCCACGACCCCGGCGAAGTCGATCATCATGAAGTGATCGATGGGTATGCCGGTGAGGGACTCCCAGGTGGCCACCGTGCAGCCGGGGCCGCCGTGCTGCAGGCTGGTGTTGATCTTGGCTTTGGTCTCCGGGTAGACCTTTCCGGTGTCCGCGTCGGTGCACTGGGGGATGGTGAGCAGCGTGTCGCGCGGGACGGAGATCACCGTCATACTGCTGCGGTCCGCTGCCACGTGCAGCAGCATCTGCACGTCGGCGCGCGGCGGAGTACCGCGGTTCTCCTTGGAGCCGCCGAGCGAGACGTTCTCCTTGGAGTTCCGGGAGTCCGAGCCGAGCAGCAGGATGTTCAGCGGCGTCTGGCCGGCGGCGTTGGGTGCGGCCTTGTCCAGTTTGTGCTTGCCGAGGTTGAGCGGGTCCTTCTCCAGGTTGCCGTTCAGGTGCTGGAGATAGAGGTAGCCGGCGCCGGCGGTGGCGAGGATCAGCAGGGACAGAGTCAGCACGATCCAGCGCCAGACGCGCCGCTTGGGCTTCTTCCGCCGGCTGGGGCGTTCGGACTCCTGCCGGCGGCGGGCGGCGCGACCGGGGGGTCTACCCGCGTCATCCTGCTCCGCGAGGTCGTCGTGCCCACCACGGCGGGGTCCGGGTGG
Source organism: Streptomyces sp. (assembly GCA_035698655.1). GTDB lineage: Bacteria > Actinomycetota > Actinomycetes > Streptomycetales > Streptomycetaceae > Streptomyces. Next base: position 4,457 of record DASSBO010000266.1, on the reverse strand, counting down.
CCTGCCGCCGCCGTAGAGGCTGTCGTCCCAGCCCAGCTCGTCGGCGGAAGGTCTGCGGGAATGGCCCCGCTCACCGCGGGTGCCGTGGTGCTGCCGCACGGGGCCTCCCCATTCTGCAGGTGTGGTGGATGGTTCTCCGCCGCACCAGGACCGGGCGGCGGTCGGTGCTGTCAGCTCGCGCAGAGACTCTTGTCGGACGCGTTGACCCGCTGTATGCCGTCCGGGGCCTTGTCGGGCGCGGTCAGGGGCTGACCGGCCTCCTCGAAGTCCGGACCGAGGGTCAGCGTCATCGGGTCCCGGGGGCCGGCGTCCGTGGAGGTCTTCTTCAGCGCCGAGTCCGGCAGGCCCATCAGGTCGGCCAGCGTCGCCGCCTGCCCGGCCTGGTTGGGTGCGTACTCCAGCACGGTCTTGTCGACCTGCTCCGTCGCGTTGCCCGCGTTGGTGGACAGGCGCACACCGTGCTCGTTCTGCAGCCAGCTGACGGTGCCCTGGGCCGCGCCGACCGGGCCGCCGCCGTTGAGCACGTCGACCCGCACCTCGGAGGCCGGGGCCTTGTCGACCTTCTCCTTCTTCTTGTCGTCCTTCTTCTTCGCCTTTTCCGTCTTGGTCAGCGACTTGTCCGCCTGGACCATCTTGAACAGCGGCTCGGCCTTCGCCTTGTCGAGTATCACCGTCGCCGGGTCCTGCGGGTTGTCGAGCACAGGGACCGTGAGGAAGGTGATGTTCTTCGGGTCGACCCGGCGCAGGTCCTTGGCCAGGGTCACGAGCTTGTTGACGCTGCCGATGCCGGTGTCGACCGTCAGGGACTTCGTCGCCACCTCGGCCAGGTCCAGGAGCTTGCCGGGGTCGGTGAGCGTGTCGTTGGACTTGAGCTTGCGGATCAGCGAGCTGAGGAACTGCTGCTGCAGCTGGATGCGGCTCAGGTCGCTGCCGAAGCCGACGGAGTGCCGGGTGCGTACGAACGCGAGGGCCTGCTCGCCCTTGACGACGCTGTGCCCCGCCGGGAGGTTCAGATGTGAGTCGGCGTCGTGAATCGGGTGCTCGACGCAGACGTCCACGCCGCCCACCGCGGTGGACAGGTCCTTGACGGCGTTGAAGTCGGCCATCAGGAAGTGGTTGATGTGCAGGCCCGTGATCTTCTCGGCCGTCTTCACCGTGCAGGCCGGCGTGCGGCCCTCCTGGCCGAGGCTGGTGTTGAAGCGGACGTCCTGCTCACCGGGGATGATCTTCTTGCTGCCGTCCGGCTTGGTGACCTGGCAGTCGGGGATGTCCGTGATCATGTCCCGGGGGATCGACATGACCGTGGCGTTGGACCGGTCCTTGGAGACGTGCATCAGCAGGTTGGTGTCGGCGTGACCGACGCTGCCCTTGTCGCCGTAGCCGGTGTTGCCCTCGCCCTGGCGGCTGTCCGTGCCGACGATCAGGATGTTCATCGGACCGTCGGTCGTGGCGGGGTTGTCCTCGCCGATGTCCACTTTGGTGATGTTGTCGTTGAGGTGGTCGAGGTAGAGGTAGCCGCCGGTGCACGCGGTGATCGTCAGGAACGCCAGCGAACCGCCGCCCCAGATCAGTATCTTGCGCTTCGCGCTGCGCTTCGGCTTCGCCTTGCGCCGTCCGCGGCCCCCGCTGCTGGACGCGGCGGCACGGCGGGAGCGCTGGCCGGGGACGCGGGCGGCGTCGTCGCGGGATGCGTCACGGGCGGCCGCGCGGCCGCCGTGGCCGGCGCTCTGGTGTGCGCCGTCACGCGGTCCTCTCTGCCGTGGAGTGGGCCGTGCGGTGCCCGACTGCGTGCCGTGACCACCCTGGTCGGTGGGCAGGCGCAGTTCGTAGCTGCCGGTCTGGGGGTTGAAAACCCACTGGTCCGCGGGGTCCATATCGCCCGCGCGCCCACGGCCTTGCGCGTCCACGATTGCGAAGTCCTCCATTGTGCCGCCTGGCGCCCCTCAGGGCTGGCCGGATCGCTCACACTATCCGCCGCCTGAAGGGCCGGGCGATGACGGTGACACATTCCAGTGCGGAAGAATCGGTCAGACTTCCGCATTTCCCCCTCGCTCGGGCCGTGGTCTCCTTGCGGCCACGAGCGGCTGCCGGACCACCGTAAGTGGCTGACCTGCCGCTGGGGAGAGGCCGGACGGCGCGGATCACGCGATGTGGCGACCCTCACGTTTCGGCGCCTCTCCACTCACCCGCACCTGCCACTCAGACAGACGGACGAAGCGGGCCGAGGGTTGCACGGAGATCGGCGAAGGTTTGTGCGGGGACCGCCCACGGATTCTTCACCGCGCGGTGTGGGTGATGCGCTCGCTCGCCTCCCGCTGCGCGAGGGAGGCGGCGTCCAGGCGGTCGAGAGCGGGGCACAGCACGACCGACGCGCCTGCTGCCAGGGGCGCGAGCAGGCCGGCCGAGAGGCCGTCCCACCCGTCGTACGGGAGCGCGGACAGCAGCCGGGAGTCGGTCGCGAGCCCCCGCTCGCCGGCGTCGGCACGCGCCCGGCGGACGGTCTCCGCGCCGGTGAGTTCCGAGCCGTCGGGCAGCACGAGGGCCGGCTCCCCGGGGGTCACGGGAGCAAAGGGTGCGAAGCGGTCGCCCTGTCCCGGCACCTCGACCGCGTAGTCGAGGAAGCCGTCCGGGGCCTGCGGGAAGCGCCCGCCCATCGGGCGCAGGCTCAGGGCCACGCGCTCGCCGGAGCAGGCGCGGGCCGCCTCCAGGGTGTCGGGGCCCGCCACCGCCAGGTCCGCGCCGGCCGCGTCACCGCCGAAGTCGGCCACGACGCCGACGGCCGAACAGGCGATGACCCACACGGCGGTCTGCCAGTGCGCCGGGAGGAGCAGCGCGAGCCGGTCGCCGGGTTCGGCCGCGAGGTCGCCCTGGAGCAGGTTGGCGGTCTTCGCCACCCAATTGGCGAAGGTGGCGCCCGAGAGTTCCACCCGTTCTCCGGTCGCGTCGTCGTAGAACGTCAGCAGCGGCCGTGCGGGTGCGGCCGCGAGGACGGATTCGAGCAGGTCGGCGGGGGTCTGGTCGCTGGTGTTCACCGGGCCAGCGTACGTGTCCGGCACACCGTCAGGAGGTCCTGCGAACGGGTGAGTACACCCGGCCGGCGGCCGACTGCACGTCAGTTCTCGGATGGACAGATATGTGCAGTTTGCACACGATCGTACTTATGCGTGCACTTCTTGCGTCCTCCATCGGCGTCGCTTCCACCGCCGCATTCCTCCTGCCGTCGGCCCTCCCGGCCGCGGCCGCCGGACCAGGCGACCGAGACGCCGCATCCGCCACCGCCACCGCCACCGCCACCGGAGCCGGAGCCGGCCGACCGGGCAGCACCCGCTCGCTGCCGCTCACCCCGCTCGCCGACGACACCGGAAACGGCACCGCCGCCGACCGCGCCGCCAGACCGGCCGTCGGGCTGGAGCCCCGCACCGTCGACCCCTTCTCCCTCCTCGGCGTCGTCTGGGACGACCCGGACGCCGACCTGCCCGGCCAGGTGCAGGTCCGCACCCGGGCGGCCGGGACCGGAGAGTGGTCCGACTGGCGCGAGCTGTCCACGGAGCACGACCACGGCCCCGACCTCTCCGCCCGCGAGGGCGCCGAGCACGGCGCGACCGACCCGATGTGGGTCGGCCCCTCGGACGGCGTGCAGGTGCGGGTCAGCCCGGAGACCGGCAGGCTGCCCGACGGACTGCGCCTCGCGCTCGTCGACCCGGGCAGCGCACCCGCCACCGGCTCCGACCGCGCCGCCCGCCGGGCCGGCGCCTTCCTCCCGGCCCTCGACGCGAAGGCCACCCGGGCCCGCGCCTCCGGGCACGATCACGTCGGGCCGCGCCCCGGCATCGTCACCCGCCGGGGATGGGGGGCGAACGTGGACCTGCGCAAGGGCGGCTTCCGCTACACCGACACGGTCAAGATGGCCTTCGTCCACCACACCGCGACGACGAACGACTACAACTGCAAGCAGGCGCCCTCGATCATCCGCGGCATCTACCGCTACCACGTGGTGAGCCTCGGCTGGCGCGACATCGGCTACAACTTCCTCATCGACAAGTGCGGCACCATCTACGAGGGCCGGGCCGGCGGCGTGAAGGAGCCTGTCATGGGCGCCCACACCCTCGGCTTCAACGAGGACTCCATGGGCGTGGCCGTCATCGGCTCCTTCCAGAAGAAGGCGCCGCCCAAGGCCGCAACCGACGCCCTCGCCAAGATCACCGCCTGGAAGCTCGGCCTCTTCGACCGGAACCCGGAGGGCAAGGTCACCATGACCTCCGGCGGCAGCGGCAAGTACGCCAAGGGCGAGAGGGTGCGGATGAACGTCATCTCGGGCCACCGGGACGGTTACCACACCGAGTGTCCCGGTGAGAAGCTGTATGACGAGCTCGGCGCCATCAGGGCGCTGGCAGCGAAGCTGCAGGGGCGCTAGCGAGCGCCGTTGACCCGTCGCCGGGTGCCCGCCCGTCCTGCAT
>DASSBO010000265.1:0-7696 GCA_035698655.1 Streptomyces sp. | reverse complement strand
GTCGCCCGGGCGCGGAAGGCGGCCGGGGTCGACGACGGGGTCGATGACGGGGTCGGTGACGGGGTCGACGCCGAGGAGCCCGCCGCCCACCTGTCGGCCTGCCTGGCGAACGCGGACCTGCCGCGTGAAGAGGAGGCGCTGGGCGAGGCGTTGGCCGCGCGCGGCTGGGCGCACGAGACAGAGGTCGCCAACGACACCTTCGCCGTGCTGCGCGCCGGGCTGCCGGACGACGGCTCGGTGCGGCACGGCGTGGCCGTGGTGTGCGGCGCGGGCGTCAACTGCGTCGGCCGCGCCGCCGACGGCCGCACCCACCGGTTCGCCGCCATCGGCGCCCTGTCCGGCGACTGGGGCGGCTGCATGGGCCTGGTCGACGCCGCCCTGTGGCACGCGGCCCGCGCCGCGGACGGCCGCGGCGGCCCGACCGCGCTGGCCGAGACGCTGCCCGGCCACTTCGGCCTGCCGTCGATGGCGGCGCTCATCGAGGCCCTGCACCTGCGGGACCTGCCGCGCAGCCGGCGGCACGAGCTGGCCCCGGTGCTGTTCGCCACGGCGGCGGACGGCGACGGCGTGGCGCGTGAGTTGGTCGCCCGGCAGGCGGACGAACTCGTCGCGATGGTGCACGTGTCCCTGTCCAGGTTGGACTTGCTGAGCACGCCCACGCCGGTGTTGCTGGCGGGCAGCGTGCTGACGGCCCGCCACCCGCTGCTGGACAGCGACCTGCGCGAGCGCCTGGCGGAGCAGGCCCCGCACGCCCGACCGCAGGTCGTTGCGGCCCCGCCGGTCCTGGGCGCGGCGTTGCTGGGCCTGGACGCCCTGGGCGCCTCGCCTGAGGCCCACGCCCGCCTGCGCGGGGAGTTCGCCTGACGGACCGGTGGCACGATCGGTTGGCGCGTTCGGGGCGCAGGTGCTGGACGGAAACAATGCGGGTGCTCCCCTATGCGGGTATGTGAAAGGCGCTGGCTACGGGGGGAGGGGTGCCGGGTGCGCGGTCCGTTCAGGATGCCGGTGACGGGTGGCGTGGTGGCTGGTGTGCACCCGTGTCCGGTTCCTTCCGCCCCGCCGTTGTCCGGGGGCGAGGCCCGTGGCTGGCTGAGCAGGCGCGCTGCTGCCGCGAGGTGCCGGGCGTTTCGTCGGGTCGCTTCGCTTCGTCCCGCCCGGCGGCACATCCGGGATCGCAGTGCGGCCGGGTTCGGGTACGCGTCCAGACGCCGGGCGGCCGTGGGTGGAGCGGACCCATCGGGCACTGCCCGTCGGCGTACCGGGGAGTAGGGCGAGCTCTAGCCCGGATACGGCCCGAATTCTGGGCCGCACCTCGCCTGACTTCCCAGCAAGGGCGGCTAGTTCACCCACATGCACCACACCCGCCCCCGCCCAGGGCTTCTTGTCTGGAAATGACCGCCACACGGTCATTCCCAGACCAGAAGGCTCCCCGCCACAGGCTTCTCGTGTGATTACGGCAATGAGGTTGCCGCAATCACACGGGAAACCCGTGGCGGGGGCGGAAGATGCGCATGTGGGTGAACGGGCAAGCAGACCTACCGGCTGAGCGGTGACGCGCACCCAACTGATCCGCACTGTGATCCCGGATGTGCCGCCGGGCTGGCACGAAGCGAAGCGACCCAGTCATACGCCCGGCGACTCGCGGCAGCAGCGCGCCTGCTCAGCCAGCCACGGGCCTCGCCCCCGGACAACGGCGGACGACCACAGCCGGACACGGGTGCACACCAGCCACTATCTACTGGTCACCGGCAACCTGAACGGACCGCGCACCCACCACCCCTCCCCCCGTAGCCAGCGCCTTTCCATACCCGCACCACGAAGCACCCGCATTGTTTCCGTCCAGCACGCGCGCCCCGAACGCGCCAACCGATCGTGCCACCGGCCCGCAGGATCAGCGGACCACGCCCAGCCGCCCCGGACGGCACCCCCGTCGTCGGAGCGAGTGGAGAGCAGAGCCCACCCGGGGTGGACCCCCGGGTTGACGCGGTCGGGGAGGGCGTGGCGCCAGCCTGACGGCATGAGCTTCACGGACTGGTTGATCGACATCGCCCTCGTCGCCCTGGTACTGCTGCAACTGCGTGACCGGCGGCTGACCGCGAGGGCGCTGCTGCTGCCGGTGGCACTCGTCGGATGGGCGGCGATCCGGTACCTGCACACGATCCCGACGGCGGGCAACAGTCTGCTGCTCGTCGGGCTCACCACGCTGATCGGGCTGACGCTGGGCACCGGAGCCGGGGTGCTGACCCGCGTGTACCGCGCGGAGTCCGGCCGGACCTTCGCCCGTGCGACGGCCGGTGCGGCCGTGCTGTGGGTGGTCGGGTGCGGCTTCCGCATGGTCTTCCAGCTGTTCGCCACACACGGCGGCGGAGCGGCAATCGGCCGCTTCTCGGCGGACTACCACCTCGCGCCGGCTGCCTGGGCGCCGGCGATCCTCCTGATGGCCCTGGCCGAGGTCGTCGCGCGGACCGCTGTGCTCGCCTGGCGGGCCGGCCCTGCGATGTGGCAGCCGCACCGCACGGCATCCTGATCCGGTGGTTACCAAACACCTCGCCCCGGCCGTGAGCTGGGCGCTGCGTCTGGTGTCCCTGGCCGGCATGCTCTACGTGGCGGCGCAGGCCACGCATCCCGGACTGGATGACGGCGGTCAGTTGACCGGGCTCGCGCTCACCGTGGGAACCGGGCTCGGCTGGGCCGGCTGGCTGGCCGGCCGGCACCGTCGCCGCCCGCTGCTCGGGGCGGTCTCCGTCGCTCTGCTGGCCGCATGCGGCGGGCCGATGGTGGCCGGCTCCTCTTTCGGCGTCATCGTCGTCGCGGTGGCGGCCCTGCATGCCGCCACCCTCGTCGCGCTGTTGCCGGCCGTCGGGCTGGCCGCGATCGGCGTCGCCGGGACGGGCGTCACCGTCGCCGTCACCGGCGGCTCGGCCTCGGATGTGCTGACCGCGGGTGTGGGCACGCTGCTCGGCCTGCTCGTCGGAGCCGGGCGCCGGCAGCGGCAGGCCGAACTGGAGGCGGACGCCGCACTGTCGGTGGCGCAAGACCGCAGTGCCCTGGAACACGAGCGTGTCGAACTGCTGGAGGAACGCAACCGGATCGGCAGGGAGGTGCACGACCTGCTGGCCCACACGCTCTCCGCGCTCTCGGTGCAGATGACGGCGCTGGAGAGCCTGGTCGAGGGCGGCGCCGACCGGACCGAGGTGCGGGCGGCGGTCGGCCGGTCCCGGCGCCTGGTGGTGGAGGGACTGGACGAGACGCGCCGCTCGGTGCGGGCGCTGCGGGACGAGCCCGTCGCGCTGGAGACGCAACTCGCCGCCCTCGCCGAAGCCGACGGTGCCGCCTTCCGGATCACCGGCACCGTCCGGCCGCTGCCGCCGACGGCAGGCTTGGCGCTGCTGCGGATCGCCCAGGAGGCCCTGACCAACGTGCGCAGGCACGCGGCGGGGTCGGCGGTCACCGTGTCACTCGCCTACGGCGAGTCGCGGACGCGACTCGCCGTGGCGAACACGGCGCCCGAGCACGCGCCCGGGCACGCGTCCGGGCACCCGGCCGGGGCCGCACCGAAGGTGCCCAGCGGCGGGTACGGGCTGCAGGGCATGCGCGAGCGCGTCGAACTGCTCGGTGGGACACTCGTGGCCGGCCCGCACGAGGGCGGCTGGAAGGTCGAAGCGGAGGTCCCGAGGTGAAGGTGGTCATCGCCGACGACCAGACGATCGTGCGCGACGGGCTGCTCACCATCTGCGAGCGCCTGCCCGGCGTCGAGGTCGTCGCCACCGCGGGCGACGGACGGCAGGCCGTGTCCGCAGCGGCCGAACACGCCCCCGACGTGGTGCTGATGGACCTGCGCATGCCGCGCATGGACGGCATCGAGGCGACGCGCGTGCTGACCGCGGAACATCCCGGGACGAAGGTCGTGGTGCTGACCACGTACAGCGACGACGAGTCGATCAGCGAAGCGCTCGCCGCCGGCGCGCTGGGCTACCTCACGAAGGACGCCGGCCGCGACGACATCGACCGCGCCCTGCGCGCCGCGGGCCGGGGCCAGGCGCTGCTCGACCCCGCCGTACACGCACGGCTCGTCGCCCTCACCCGCGAACGGCCCACGGGCTCACCCGGCGAGCCACCGGACGGGCTCACCGCCCGCGAGGCCGAGGTCCTCGGCCACATTGCCCGGGGCCTGTCCAACCGGGAGATCGCCCGGGCCCTCTTCGTCAGCGAGGCCACGGTCAAGACGCACGTCAACCGCATCTTCGCCAAGTCCGGCAGCCGCGACCGCGGCCAGGCCATTGCCTACGCACACCGCCACGGTCTCGCCTGAGTTACCGCGCCCTGAGGAAGCGGTCCCAGACCGCCGGGGGCAACGTGAGCACCGGCCCCTCGGTGCGCTTGGAGTCCCGCACGTGCACGGCGGCGGCCGTCGCCGCCACCTCCACGCACTCGCCGCCGCTGGATCCGCTGTAGCTGCTCTTCCGCCACGCGACGGCCACTTCGACGCACTGACCACCGCTGGAGTCGCTGTAACTGCTCTTCCGCCAGGTCAGCTGCTTCATAGCTCTCCCGCCAACTGCTCGATGAGGCCGATGGATTCCTCCGGACGAAGGGCTTGCTGAGTGATCATTGCACACCTACGTGCGAACACACCCACCTCTTCCGGCTTCGCAATCAGTGTGCTCGTGCCGTTGCACTCCATGTAGACCAGCCGCTCCATCTCTGGAGTCTCGATCAGAGTCAGCGGCCCCTCAAGACCCGCGTGATGGGCCCTCGCCATGGGCATCACCTGGACGGCCACGTTGGAGCGCTCGGCGCAGCCAAGCAAATGCTCGTACTGTGCCTTCATGACGTCCGGCCCACCCACGCACCGCCGGAGCACCGCCTCTTCCAGCACCACGGTGATGACACACACCGGCTTCCTGGCGAGCAGGGCCGCGCGTTCCATCCGAGCCGCCGTCAGGCGCTCGATCGCATCTTCATCCAGCGGTGGGAACCCACACCTCAGCACGGCCCGCGCGTAGTCCTCGGTCTGCAGCAGACCGTCGATGACCTGTGTGCACCAGGACATGACGCTCAACGCGTCCTGTTCCAACTGGACGAAGCCCTGGAAGTGTTCCGGATACCGCTCCAGGCGCAGGTACTTGCTTGCCGCCGCGACGATGCCTGCGGCGTCGAGCGCGGGCTCTGCGCGCTGCAGGAACTCGTCCGTCGCGGGCTTGGTGCACGTCTCGACGGCGCTCACCAGCGCACCGGAGTAGTTCATCCGCGTGCCGAGTTCGGTCTGCGAAATTCCCGCGGCGGTGCGCAGCAGGCGCAGCACCTCGGCGAAGTACTGCGCGGCGGGCGACGCTACCTTCTTGCCTTGCGTCATCTCAACGGCCCTCCCGTTCAACTCCGTTCAACGTCCGCGCAACGCCGAGCCGCCGGGCTTCACCGTTTCCCGCCGTCGACGTGCGACCACTACCGAAAGTAGTCAGACATACCGACGCTGTTCACATGAACGCGGAAAGTCATACCTCGACTGCTCACATCGCTTCGCTCGTCTGGTGGGAGCGGTTCCCGGCCACCCCGCGCAGCGTGGCCCGGGCGCGGCACGCGGTCTCGGGCGCCCTCGGTGAGTGGGGCGTCGGGCAGGCCGACGTCGCGACGGCTGCGCTCGTCGTGTCGGAGCTCGTCACCAATGCGGTCCGGCACGGCCTGGTGCCGGGCCGGCTCGTCGAGTTGCGGCTCACGTACGACCTGGGCAAGGCGGTGAACGTCGAAGTCTCGGACGCGGGCGACGGCCGCCCGCCCACCGGGACGGCGGCCCCGCCCCTGCCGGACGACGACGCCGAGTCCGGCCGCGGCCTCGCCCTCGTCGCGGCCTTCGCCGACGCCTGGGGCGTCGACGACCGCGTCGTCGGCAAAACCGTCTGGGCCCGCCTCCGTTCGTCACGCGCTTGAGCGCCGCCCCGACTGGCTGCAGGGCTTCAGCAACCCGTACGGTCACGATGCACGCAGCAACCGCGACAACAGCTGGTCGGCGTTCTTCAGGTCACCACCGTGGTGGAGACCTCGACCGGGACGGACAGGCTGTTGGCGACGTAGCACTCGTGGTGGGCCCGGACGGCGATGTCCCGTACCTCGGCAGTGTCGGTCCCGGCGGCGACCTTGACGGTCACGTCGAGGCGGATCGTGGCCAGGCGTGCCGGCTCGGCGGTCAGGTCGAGGTGGGTACCGGCCTCGTCGTCGTAGGCGAGCACGTCCACGCCTGCGCGGGCGGCCGCACCGAGGAAGGACAGCAGCTGGCAGGACGAGGCTGCCATCACCATGAGCTGTTCGGGATTGAGCCGGTCGGCGTTGCCGCGGAAGGCCGGGTCCGCGCTCAGGTCGAGTTGGGTGCGGGCGGGGGCGGCGACGGCGGTGTGGTCACGCGAGTAGGCACGGAGTCCGGCAGCCGTGGAGCCGTCCCAGTGCGCCCGGGTGCGGTATGCGTGTGTGCTCATGACCGGACCGTAGGTACGGGACGGTTCGGCAGGGGCCGAAGAGTGATCGTCGCGCGAGAGGGAAATCCTGTTCGCGAGGCGGAACGAAGGGGCGGTGGGGATGTGCGCGTGATGACGTGGAACCTGTGGTGGCGGTTCGGTCCGTGGGAGGAGCGGCGGGAGGCCATCCTCGCCGTGCTGGGCGACTTGCGGCCCGACGTCGTCGGGCTGCAGGAGGTCTGGGCCCGCGACGGGGAGAACCTCGCGGAGTGGCTCGCCTCACGCCTCGGCATGCACTGGACCTGGGCGCCGTCACGTGCGCCGCAACGGTGGCAGAGACGGCTCGGGGACTCGACGGTCGACATGGGCAACGCCGTCCTGAGCCGCCGGCCCATCGCAGAGCGCGACGTCGTCGAGCTGCCCGCCCGCCCAGGAGACGACGACGGGCGGCTGGCCCTCTACGCACGCATCGACGGCCCCACTCACCAGGTGCCGTTCTTCACCACGCACCTCACCTCGGACATCGACGCATCCGCGATCCGCTGCCAACAGGTCAAAGCACTGGTCGAGTTCGTCGCGTCGCACAGCGACGGCACCGACTTCCCACCCGTCATCACGGGCGACTTCAACGCGTGGCCGGACTCCGACGAGGTGCGGCGGTTCGGCGGCTACAAGACGGCGCCCGCTGTCCCCGGCCAGGTCTTCCTCGACGCGTGGGCGTACGCGGATCCGGCGCAGCCGTCGGCGACCTGGAACGCGGCCAACCCCTACGTCGCGGCCGGGTTCGAGCCCAGTGTCCGCATCGACTACATCCACCTGGGCCCGCCCGGCCCCGAGGGGCTCGGCTCTGTCACTGCCGTCCGCCGGGTCGGGGACGAGCCCGTGGGCGGCGTGTGGCCCTCCGACCACGCCGCCGTCCTCGCCGACCTGCGCGGGCTCTCGGCCCGGCAGCTACTGCCCTGACGTGAGCCCCGTCACGCGGAGGGTGAGGTTGAGGCGGCCGGTGTGCATGCCGGTGCGGGGGTCGCCGGTGCCGGGGAAGACCTTCGGGACGCCGTGGTAGGCGAACCGGGAGGGGCCGCCGAAGACGAACGCGTCGCCGGACAGCAGCTCGACGTCCGTCCAGGGGCGGCCGCGGTTCTCGGTGTTGCCGAACCGGAAGCGGCACGTGTCGCCGATGCTGAGGGAGACGACCGGGTCGTCGGTGCGTTCGTCCTTGTCCTGGTGCATGCCCATGCGGGCGTCGG
>DASSBO010000264.1:0-2021 GCA_035698655.1 Streptomyces sp. | reverse complement strand
ACGGCGTCGAGCGCGACTTCCGCATCATCGAAGGCATCGACTGACGATCGGCGACCTGCCCAGCGTCCAATCGCCGCGCTCGTCCGAGCGCGCGCGTCTGCCCGCGGGGGTGAGGTGGTCGGTGGTCATCTGCCGCACCGGCTCGGGAGCGAGGAGCCGCCGGCCGTCGGGCGCTGGTGGAGCAGCGGGATGCGGGCCAAGGTGGCCGTCCAGGCGTCCGGGTCTGTGTCGTGCAGCGGCAGCGGGCCCTGCCGCAGTTCGGTGAGCAGCGGCTCGACGGCCGGCAGGGAGAAATCGGCGGGGAAGCCGTAGCCGGCCCGGAAGGTGAGCAGGTCGGCGACGGTGATCGGCCGGGCGGCCGGCACGACGTCGTCGAGCGGGCTCGACGGAGTGCGGACAACGGAGGGTTCGGCGAGCTCGGGCAGCCACCGCGAGACAGGGGCATCCAGCGTCAGGCGGCCGTCCTCGACGAGCCTCAGCACGGCAGCCGCCGTGACGGGCTTGGTCAGGGAGGCGATCCGGAAGATGCTGTCCCGTCGCAGCGGCGAGGCGCCGGCGGCGTCGGCGTGCCCGGCGGTTGCCACCTCGGCCTGGTCGCCTCGGGCGACCAGGCCCACCGCGCCGGGCACCGTGCCGTCGTCGACGTGCGCGCTGAGCATCTCGTGCAGGTCGGTCATCGTCCACCTTCTTGCTCGTGCGGTCGACGGTATGACTGGTCCCGCGCCGGAGCCTCATCGCCCGTGCGTGCTCCTACTCGTAGGCGGCCAGGTCGTCCTTGACCTGCTGCAGGGACGGGGACTGGGCGAGGCGGCCGGGCTGCAGCAGGTTGCGGGCCATGCGGCGGCGGTCGCGTTCGCCCGCCTCGTAGGCGGTGACCAGGTGCTTGGCGTGCGGCGGCAGCAGCGTCTCGCCGAAGGGGGCCTCGTGCGGGTCGACGACGGCCTCGACGAGGGTGGGTCCGTCGTGGGCGAGCGCCTCGCGCAGCGCGTCCTTGGCCTCCCCTGCCTTCTCGATGCGGAAGGAGGTCAGGCCGCAGCCTTCGGCGACCTTCGCGAAGTCGACGGGGTGCAGGTCGCAGGCCATCTGCGGGTTGCCCAGCAGTGCGTTCTGTTCCCAGATCTCCAACGCCAGGGAGTCGTTGCGCAGCACCACGACCGTGATCGGCAGGTCGTACTGGGCGAGGGTGGCGAGTTCGCCGAGCCCCATGGACATGGAGCCGTCGCCGGTGAAGGCGATCACGGGTCGGTCGGGGTAGGCGATCTGGGCGCCGATGGCGTAGGGCACGGCGGCGCCCATGGTGCACAGGGTGCCGGAGAAGGAGAACTGCATGCCGCGCCGCAGGCGGAGCCGGGCGGACCAGGCGGTGACGGTGCCGGCGTCGCCGGTGACGATGGCGTTGTCCGGGAGCTGTTCGGACAGGTGCCAGGTGACGGTCTGCGGCCGCATGGGCGTGGCGGCGTCCTCGGCCTGGGACTTGAACAGGTCCCACCAGGCGCGGGTGCTCGCCTGGGCCTGCTCGAGGAACGAGCGGTCCTCCTTGCGCTGCAGCATGGGGATCAGCGCGTCGAGGGTGGTGCGGGTGTCGCCGACGAGGCCGACTTCGACGGGGTAGCGCAGCGCGATGCGGTCGGCGTTGATGTCGATCTGGACGGCGCGGGCCTGGCCGGGGGCGGGCCAGAACTCGTGGTAGCAGGTGGCGGATCCGATGATGAGGAAGCCGTCGCAGTTCTCGAACGCCTCGTGGCTGGCGCGGGTGCCGATCAGGCCCATGCCGCCGGTGGTGTAGGGGCTGTCGTCGGGGACGGCGTCCTTGCCGAGGCCGGCCTTGATGATGGGCGCACCGAGCAGTTCGGCGACCTGTTCGAGCTGGTCGCTCGCGCCGCGCGCGCCGGCGCCGGCGCAGATGGCGATGCGTTCGCAGCCGGCCAGCACCTCGGCGGCCTGCCGCAGCTGGTCCTGGGGCGGGCAGACGGTGAAGGGCTGCGGGGCGGTGGAGTTGTGGCCGGGCTTGTTCTTCGGGG
>DASSBO010000263.1:0-2142 GCA_035698655.1 Streptomyces sp. | reverse complement strand
AGCGCGACCAGGAGCCAGATCAGTTTTCGGAGCATGGGGGTAATTTGGGGTTTGGATGCTTAAAGGTGAAGAGAGACGGGCGGGCGGACGGACAGACGGGCAGACGGACAGACGGACAGCGACAGCACACCGCAACGGTGTGCCGTTTCCGCCCGTCTGCCCGTCCGCCCGTCCGTCCGTCTATCCGTCCGCCCTTCCGTGTTCCCCCCGCGGCTCGTACCTTCGACTCCCATGCCCTTGCCACCCTTCGGTTTCGGCCACCGGCCGTCCTGGGAGTTCGAGAGCCCGGAGGCCAGCGGAGCCGCGCTCGAGGAGCCCCAGCCCCAGCCGGCGCGGACCGGGTGGCGGGGCAAGGTCGCCCTCGTGACGGGCGGCGCGACGGGCCTCGGCCGGCACATCGCGATCGAGTTCGCCCGGCTCGGGTGCCACCTGGCGATCTGCTACGTCAACATGCCGGGTCGCGACGTGAGCGAGCAGGCGGTGCTCACCGAAGCCGCCCTCACCGCCATGGGCGTGAGCGTGCTCGCGGGGCGCTGCGACGTTCGCGACCGCGACGCCGTGGACCGCTTCGTGTCGGAGGCCCGGGAGCGGCTCGGCGGCGTCCACTTCCTGGTGAACAATGCCGGCATCGCGAGCGACGGCGCGCTCTGGCGGCTGAGCGAACCGGCCTGGCGCGATGTGCTCGAGACCAACGTCACCGGCGCCTTCAACTGCATCCGGGCCGTGGCGCCCACCTTCCGCGGCCAGCATTACGGCAAGATCGTGAACGTGAGCGCGCACCAGGCCAGCCGGCCGGGCTTCGGGGTCGCCAACTACGCCGCCAGCAAGGCCGCGCTGCTCGGCCTCACCCGCGCCGCCGCCGTCGAGCTCGGCCCCGCCAACGTCAATGTCAACGCGGTGGCCCCCGGCTTCATCCGCACCGAGCGCATGGCCATGCTCCCCGCCGAAGTCATCGAGCGCGCCCAGAAGAGCTCCGTGCTCGGCCGCGTCGCCGAGCCGGATGACGTAGCGAAGGTGATCTCCTTCCTCTGCTCCGAATCGGCGAGGCATATCACGGGGCAGACGATCGTGGTGGATGGGGGGCTGTCGCTGGAGTGAGCGGACTGCTCACCGTCCCGTTTACCGTTCACCGTTCACCGTTTACCTTCCCGCCGTGCGTCGCCCGCTCACAGTCATCCTCCCGCTCCTGCTCGCCGTGCCGCTCGCGGCGCAGGAGGCGCCGCTGCCCGTTCCGACCGAGGGGCTCGCCGGGCAGAAGGTGGCCGTGGTCCCCCTCACGCTCATCGCCATCGACCCCGCCGACCAGTCCGATTCGCTGTTTGCTCCCTACCGGGGCCGCCGCCCCGCGCTGCTCCGGGCCGATTCCATCATCGGCGAGGAGCTGGTGGGGCGGGGGCCCGAGGTGAAGTGGGTGCTGCCGCCGGATCTCCGGAAGATCGCGCGGCGCGCGCCCGGGATCGTGGACGACCCCGACCAGATGGGGCAGGCGATGCTCCGCTCGCCCAAGCTCAAGGACGTGCCCGACCCGCTCCGCGCCTCGCTGCGCAACCTGATGGCCGTGGCCGGCGGGCGGGTGGCCATGGTGCCGGCCTCCCTGGGCTTCTCCCGGCTGCCCGACGGTCGCGTGACGGCGGAGCTGTCGCTGGTGGCGGCGGATACGCGGTCCGGCAAGATCGTCTGGCGCAGCCTCGCCACCGGCGCGGGTCCCACCCCCGACGCCGCGCTCACGGCCGCCATGGACGCCGTCCTGCCGTTGCAGCGATGACCTACGACGTCACCCTCATCCCCGGAGACGGGATCGGGCCCGAGATCACGGCCCAGACCGTCCGGGTGCTGGAGGCGACCGGGCTCCGGTTCAACTGGGACGAGGAGCTGGCCGGCATGGCCGCCGTCGAGGCCACCGGCACCCCGCTGCCCGACGCCACGGTCGAGAGCATCCGCAAGAACGGGCTGGCGCTGAAGGGGCCGCTCACCACGCCGGTGGGTACCGGGTTCCGCTCGGTGAACGTGGGGCTCCGGAAGGCGTTCGAGCTCTTCGCCAACGTCCGGCCCGCCCGGACCATCGTGCCCGGCGGCCGGTTCGACCACGTGGACATCGTGCTGGTGCGGGAGAATCTCGAGGGACTCTACATCGGGGTCGAG
>DASSBO010000262.1:0-5734 GCA_035698655.1 Streptomyces sp. | reverse complement strand
CCCCTCTCTGTCCTTCCGCAGCTTAGTCCCGCAAGCGGGGACCGCTCATTCCAACTGCCGACACCCGCCCGGATCACCCCCACCATGCCGGGGAGCGCAGCTCGTCTGATGCCCCGGACGGCCGACGACAGTTCCAACCCGATGGTGCGAGACGATGTTCCCGCAGGCCAGGCGTATTCACCCGGATCCGGTACGCCCATGGCGAACGAGTCGCCCCGAGCGCCGGGAAGACCTCGCAGACCCGAGCGGTACACCCCCGCTCCACCAGTGGGTTCTTACCCTCCGGCACGGACGGTCCATGCATTGTCCACGGCAGGTATTCGCTGTCCGCGAACAGGCTTCCGCCGCCGCGCGGCGCGTGTCAGTCGCCGCGGCGGCGGCGGCCCGGCTCGGCGTGGGTGCCCGGCGGGCGGTCAGCCGTTGGCCTTCTCGTAGGCCTCGCGAATGGCTGCGGGAACACGGCCGCGGTCATTGACCTCGTAACCGTTCTCCTTCGCCCAGGCGCGGATCTTCGCGGTTTCCTGGCTGCCGCCGCCCGAGGACGCCGAACCGGAACGGCCCTTTCCGCGGCCGGAGCGGCCACCGGTGCGACGCCCGGAGGAGACGAAGTCGGCGAGCGCGCTGCGCAGCTTCTCCGCGTTCTTCGCGTTGAGGTCGATCTCGTAGGTCTTGCCATCGAGCGCGAACGTGACGGTCTCGTCGGCGTCGCCGCCCTCGAGGTCGTCGACAAGAAGAACCTGAACCTTCTGAGCCACGGGTGCTCCCATTCGTCATCGAAAACGGATTGAAGTTACTGACGACGAAAGCAAACCGCTTTTCTCCGCGAAACACAAACCCTTGGAGTGGATTAGCGGCTCATCCGGTACGATACCCGGGGATTATTCGGACATAATGGTCACAGATGCATCAGCATGCGGCTGTTGCCCAAGGTGTTCGGTTTCACCCGTTCGAGACCGAGGAACTCCGCGACGCCCTCGTCGTAGGAACGCAGCAGCTCGCTGTACACATCGCCGTCGACCGGGGCGTCGCCGATCTCGGTGAAGCCGTGCCTGGCGAAGAAGTCCACTTCGAACGTCAGACAGAAAATACGCCGGATCCCCAGCCACCGTGCCGTCTGCACCAGTTTCTCCAGCAGCAGGTGTCCCACACCCGCGCCGCGCAGCGCCGGGTCGACGGCCAGCGTCCTGACCTCGGCCAGGTCCTCCCACATCACGTGCAGCGCCCCGCAGGCGACCACCGCGGCGTCGTGGTCGCGTTCGGCGACCCAGAACTCCTGGATGTCCTCATAAAGCGTCACGGTGGCCTTGTCGAGGAGGATGCGCTTGCCCACATAACCGTCGAGGAGGCGCCGCACGGCGCGGACGTCACCCGTCCGCGCGCGACGAACGGTGACGGCCACGTCGGGAGGGGATTGTTCGGCACGCATGCTGCGACGCTATCCCTGCGGCCCGTCCAGGTGCACACCGCGTAGGGGAACGACCCGCAGGGCGTCCCGCAGCGCGTCGGTCTGTTCCGTCGACATCATGCCGAAGAAGTCCACCAGGGCGGCGGCGAGGTTGTCGCTGGACGCCCATGCCTCGTGTATCAGCGCGGCCGAGTAGGCGGCACGCGTGGAGACCGCCTCATATCGATAGGCGCGGCCCTCCTGGGTACGCCGCACCCAGCCCTTCTGATGCAGGTTGTCCATTACGGTCATCACCGTGGTGTAGGCGATGGACCGGTCCTCCTGCAGATCTTCGAGGACTTCGCGCACCGTGACGGGGCGGTTCCACCGCCATACCCGCGTCATGACGGCGTCTTCCAACTCTCCCAATGGCCGAGGCACGCGAGAATGATAGTGGGAGAGGCCGCGAATACCGCGCGACGCGGGAAAACCGGCGAATCCGGTCAGCCGTGGTGCTGCGCGGAGACGCCGCCGCCCTCGCGCTGCCGCGCCTCGGCCGCGTCCAGCGCGGCGTCCTCCTTGGCCTTGTTCGCGCCGCCCTGGTTCTTCACGATGGTCACGATGAGCACGGTGAAGGCCACCGCCATCACGAACGGCGGGGTCAGGGCAGAGACGATGTCCATGGCTGTCGGGCTCCTCCGGCCGCGGGGCGGCCTCTTCGACGGGCGCAGACATTCAGCGTAACGCCGCGGCCCCCGGACACCCGCGATGCCCCCGCGCCGCCGGGCGCGGGGGCATCGGGCGTGCCCTAACCGAAGAGGGCCACCTGCTGCGGCCGGTTGGGGCGGCGGGGCGGGAAGACCTCGCCGGGTGTCGGCACCGGGCGCCGGGCCGGCTTGTCCGCCGGCCGCTCGTCCGGCTTCCGCGCGGGCCTGTCCGCCGGCCCGGACGGCTTCGGCGGCTTCTCGGCCGGCTCACCGGACGGCTTCGACGGCTTGTCCTCGCCGCCCCGCGCGGCCCGGCGTCCGGCCGCCCCGGGCTGCCGCGCCGGGGTGCGGCCCGGCACCCGGCGGCCGCCGGCCATGAGCAGCATCCGGGCACGCACCGCCCGTTCGGCCAGTTGCTCGCAGCGGCGCAGCAGCGCGGCCCGCCGGGCGTGCTCCTGCTCGCCGGAGGGGTGGGCCGTCAGCGCGCGCAGCGCGGCCAGGTCGTCGGGCCGGGGCAGGTAGCCGGTGGCCAGGGCGTCCTCGAGCCGGCCGAGGTAACCGACGGCGGCACCGGGCAGCGCACGTCGGTAGCGGGCGAGATCGGCGAGCAGGAAGGCGCCGAGCCGTTCCGCGTCGCCGGCCGCCTCGTCCATCCCCTCCACGAGGTCGACGAACTCTCGCACGCGGACGTCGGTGGTCGGCGCGGACTCGGCGCTGGTCTCGGGGTCACTGGCGTGCTGCAGGGCGACGGCGAGGGCGCCTCGGAGCACACGCAGCTCGTCCGCGCTGAACGCCATGCCGCCTCGGGATCCGTAGGGCGTAGGCATGGGATGACTGTACGTTTTTTCCACCCGAATCCGTCATATAAGGCGATTCCGGGCGTGGCGGTGGGGTGAACCCGTTCGGGGGAGGGAGCTCAGCCGCGCGGCACGTTCCGCTCGTAGACCAGGCGGAGCCCGACGAGGGTCAGCCAGGGCTCGTGCTCGTCGATGACCTCGGCCTCCCCCAGCACCATCGGCGCCAGACCGCCGGTGGCGATCACCCGCACGTCGTCCGGGTCGTCGGCCAGCTCGGCGGCCATCCGCCGCACCACGCCGTCGACCTGCCCGGCGAAGCCGTACAGGATGCCGGCCTGCATCGCCTCGACGGTGTTCTTGCCGATCACGCTGCGCGGCGGTGCCAGCTCGATCTTGCGCAGCTGCGCGCCGCGCACGCCCAGCGCGTCCACCGAGATCTCGATGCCCGGCGCGATGACGCCGCCCACGTACTCGCCGCGCGCCGAGACCGCGTCGAAGGTGGTCGCGGTGCCGAAGTCGACGACGACGCACGGGCCGCCGTACAGCTCGACGGCGGCCAGCGCGTTGATGATCCGGTCGGCGCCGACCTCCTTCGGGTTGTCCATCAGCACCGGCACACCCGTCTTCACGCCCGGCTCGACGAGCACGGCCGGGATGTCGCCGTAGTAGCGGCGGGTGACCTCGCGCAGTTCGTGCAGCACGGAGGGGACCGTGGAGCAGATCGCGATGCCCTCGACGTTGTCGCCCAGCTCCTCGCCGAGCAGCGGGTGCATGCCCATCAGGCCCTGCAGCAGCACGGCGAGTTCGTCGGCGGTGCGCCGCGGGTCGGTGGAGATCCGCCAGTGTTCGACGATCTCCTCGCCGTCGAACAGGCCGAGGACGGTGTGGGTGTTGCCGACGTCGATGGTGAGCAGCATGTCTCAGTCGTCCTCACGAAGGTCGAGGCCGATGTCCAGGACCGGCGAGGAGTGGGTCAGCGCGCCCACGGCGAGGTAGTCCACCCCGGTCTCCGCGTAGCGGCGGGCGACCTCCAGGCCGAGCCCGCCGGAGGACTCCAGCCGGGACCGGCCGGCCACCAGGGCGACGGCCTCGGCGGTCTCCTCGACGGTGAAGTTGTCCAGCAGGATCAGGTCGGCGCCCTCGGCGAGCACCGGCTCGAGCTGGTCGAGCCGGTCGACCTCGACCTCGATCGGGACGTCGGGGAACTCCTCGCGCACCGCGCGGAACGCGGCCGCGACGCCGCCCGCGGCGATGACGTGGTTGTCCTTGATCAGCGCCGCGTCGGACAGCGAGAAGCGGTGGTTGACGCCGCCGCCGCAGCGCACCGCGTACTTCTCCAGGGCGCGCAGCCCGGGCGTCGTCTTGCGGGTGTCGCGCACCCGGGTCGTGGTGCCCTCCAGCGCGTCGGCCCAGGCGCGGGTCGCGGTGGCGATGCCGGAGAGCCGGCACAGCAGGTTCAGCGCGCTGCGCTCGGCGGTCAGCAGGTCGCGGGTGCGGGTGCGCACGGTGAGCAGCCGCTGCCCGGGCGCGACGCGGTCGCCGTCCTCGACGTGCCGCTCGACCTCGAACTCGTCGGTGCACACCAGGGACAGCACGGCCTCGGCGACGTGCAGTCCGGCGACGGTCCCGGCGCTGCGTGCCGTGAAGTCGCCCACGGCCGTGGCGTCGTCCGGGATGGTGGCGACGGTGGTGACGTCCACGCCGTGGTCGAGGTCCTCCTCGACGGCGACGTGCGCGACGTCCTCGACCTGCACCGGGTCGAGCCCCGCGTCGGCCAGCAGCGCGGCCAGCTCCGGGTCGAGTCCGCAGTCCAGCGGGTCGAAGTCGGGCCCGGCCTCGCCGCCGCCGCAGCCGCAGGCGTCGCCGCAGCCGCCCGCGGAGGAGGCGGTGGACGGGCCGCCGATCTGGAGCAGCGGCACGTCCACAGGCTGTGGACGCCGCTCGTCGTCGAACGGACTGGTCACGGGTTCTCCTTGGTCACGGACGGAAGGCCGGTGTCGTCCGTCAGGCGGACGACGAGGTCGGTGGGCGAGCCCAGCGAGACGATCTGGTGGCGGCGCCAGGCGGTGTCGTCGCGGTCGGGGTGGTCCTCGCGCCAGTGGCAGCCGCGCGTCTCGGTGCGGCGCAGCGCGGCCGTGGCCAGCACCTTCGCGACGAGGTGCAGGTTCGTCGTCTCCCACGCCTCGACGCCCGGCTCGGCCGGCTTGCCGCGGCCCTGCGCCTCGGCTGCGGCCGCACCCAGGGCGTCGAGGCGTTCGACGGCGCGGGCGAGCCCGGCGGCGGACCGCAGGACGCCGGCGCCTTCGGTCATGATCTGCTGGATCGCGGTGCGGGCTGCGGGCGGCAGCAGCGGCAGCCGCGGCGCGGCCGGCGGCAGCGGCGCCAGGGGGGACGCCGGCGCCCGTTCGGCGACGCAGGCGGCGATCCGCTCGGCGAAGACCAGCCCCTCCAGCAGGGAGTTGGACGCGAGCCGGTTGGCGCCGTGCACGCCGGTGCACGCCGTCTCACCGCACGCGTACAGCCCGGGCACGGTGGTGCGGCCGTGCAGGTCGGTGCGCACCCCGCCGGAGGCGTAGTGCGCGGCGGGCGCGACGGGGACCGGCTCGGTCACCGGGTCGATGCCGTGCGCGCGGCAGGCGGCGAGGATGGTGGGGAACCGCTGCTCCCACATCGTGGCGCCGAAGTGCCGGGCGTCCAGGTACATGTGGTCGGTGCCCTGCTCCCGGGCGCGCCGCATGATCGCCTTGGCGACGACGTCGCGGGGGGCCAGTTCGGCCAGTTCGTGCTGCCCGGTCATGAACCGGACGCCGTCGGCGTCGACCAGGTGGGCGCCCTCGCCGCGTACC
>DASSBO010000261.1:0-26474 GCA_035698655.1 Streptomyces sp. | reverse complement strand
GGCATCGGGATCACCTGGCAGACCGGCACCAAGACCTTCGACGGCCGGGTCCCCGTGCAGCACGCCGCGCAGATGGCCGCCTCGCTGATCGGCCAGGGCGGCGTCCGGATGAACCCGATGACCATGGCGTCCGTCTCGGCGACGGCGAAGGAGGGCGTCTTCAAGCAGCCCTACCTCGTCTCCCCGTCCGTCGACGGCCGGAGCCTGGCTCACGCGCCGCGCACCATGAGCGACGAGACGGCGGCGAACCTGCGGAAGCTGATGCACGTCACCGCCGTCAGCGGCACTGCGGCGAAGCCCATGGCCGGGCTGGGCGGCGACTTCGGCGCCAAGACCGGCTCCGCGGAGGTCGGCGGCCAGGAGAAGCCCAACGCCTGGTTCACCGCCTACCACGACGACGTCGCGGCCGCCGCGGTCGTCCCCGCCTCCGGACACGGCAACGAGAACGCCGGCCCCGTCGTCCGCGCGATCTTCGACGCCCTGAGTTAGCGCCTCCCCGCAGCCGACTACGCTGGAGCGTCGACCGGTCCGCGTGGGAAGAGTGAGATGGCTGTCAACCTCGTCAATCTGGAGTCCGTCGACAAGGTGTACGGCACCCGTGCACTGCTCGACGGCGTCTCCCTCGGCGTCAGCGAAGGGGACCGGATCGGGGTCGTCGGCCGCAACGGCGACGGGAAGACGACCCTCGTCCGCATCCTCGCCAAGCTGGAGACCGCCGACGCCGGCCGGGTGACCCACTCCGGCGGGCTGCGCCTGGGCGTCCTCACCCAGCACGACTCGCTCGACCCGGCCGCGACCGTCCGGCACGAGGTCGTCGGCGACA
Source organism: Streptomyces sp. (assembly GCA_035698655.1). Taxonomy (GTDB): domain Bacteria; phylum Actinomycetota; class Actinomycetes; order Streptomycetales; family Streptomycetaceae; genus Streptomyces. Next base: position 25,651 of record DASSBO010000261.1, on the reverse strand, counting down.
TGGCCGACCACGAGTGGGCGGGCGACGCCCGCATCCGTGACGTGATCACCGGCCTGTTCGGCGGCCTGGAACTGCCCGGCTTCGCCGACGGCATGGACACCGTCATCGGCCCGCTCTCCGGTGGCGAGCGGCGCCGCATCGCGCTGGCGCAGCTCCTCATCTCCGAACAGGACGTCATCGTCCTCGACGAGCCCACCAACCACCTCGACGTCGAAGGCATCTCCTGGCTGGCCGGCCACCTGCGGGCCCGCCGCTCCGCGCTGGTCTGCGTCACCCACGACCGCTGGTTCCTCGACCAGGTCTGCACCCGCATGTGGGACGTGCAGCGCGGCGCCGTCCACGAGTACGAGGGCGGTTACAGCGACTACGTCTTCGCGCGGGCCGAACGCGAGCGGATCGCCGCGAGCGAGGAGGCCAAGCGGCAGAACCTGATGCGCAAGGAGCTCGCCTGGCTGCGCCGCGGCGCACCGGCGCGCACCAGCAAGCCGCGATTCCGCATCGAGGCGGCGAACGCCCTGATCGAGGACGTGCCGCCGCCGCGGGACAGCGCCGAGCTGATGCGCTTCGCGAACTCGCGGCTCGGCAAGACGGTGCTCGACCTGGAGGACGTCACGGTCCAGGCCGGTCCCCGGGTGCTGCTGGAGCACCTGACCTGGCAGCTCGGGCCCGGCGACCGTGTCGGCCTGGTCGGGGTCAACGGCGCCGGCAAGACCTCGCTGCTGCGTGCCATGGAGAACGCCGTGCGCAGCGCCGGCGACGAGCAGCCGGCGGGCGGCCGGATCGCCGTCGGCAAGACCGTCAAGCTCGCCTACCTCTCCCAGGAGGTCGCCGAACTCGACCCGTCCTGGCGGGTCCTGCAGGCCGTCGAGCAGGTGCGCTCCCGCGTCGACCTCGGCAAGGGGCGGGAGATGACGGCGTCCCAGCTGTGCGACAGGTTCGGTTTCGTCAAGGAGAAGCAGTGGACGCCCGTCGGCGACCTCTCCGGCGGCGAGCGGCGCCGGCTGCAGATCCTGCGCCTGCTGATGGACGAGCCCAACGTGCTGTTCCTGGACGAGCCGACGAACGACCTGGACATCGAGACCCTCACCCAGCTCGAGGACCTGCTGGACGGCTGGGCCGGCTCGCTCGTCGTCATCTCCCACGACCGCTACTTCATCGAGCGGACCACGGACCGCGTGTACGCGCTGCTGGGTGACCGCACGCTGCGGATGCTGCCGCGCGGCATCGACGAGTACCTCGAGCGCCGTGCGAAGGTCCGCGCGGCGTCCGCGGCGGCGCCCGCCGCGCAGCCGGAGAGCCGGCAGCCGGCGCCGGCGAAGCCGGCGGCGGTCTCCCGCGCCACGCAGAAGGAACTCCAGCGCATCGAACGCCGCCTGGACCGCATCGCGGAGAAGGAGACCGCTCTCCACAAGGAGATGGCGGAACACGCCACGGACTTCGAGCGGGTCGCCGGCCTGGACGAGCAACTGCGCACGCTGGCCTCGGAGAAGGAGGAGCTGGAGCTGCGCTGGCTGGAACTGGCCGACGACGCCTGACGGTTCGGCGGCTTTCCGAAAGCTGCGAGACGTGCTGCTGCCGGATTCGGGTGCCGTCACGACCGGTGATAGAACTGTTCACCGCACACTGCAGTCAGCCGATGGCGGGCCAGCTGTCCGATCCGCACGGCCCTACGGGGGTTTCACGAGCCGGGCGTCGGTCTGCCGGTGATGAGGAATCCCATGTCCCAGCCGCCTCCACCACCCCCTCCGCCGCCGCCGGGCCCGCCGAACGGCGGTGCGGGCGGGCCGGACGGGCTCCGGAAGGACGACAAGCCGTCCCCCGAAGCCGGGTACCACCAGCAGCCCACGCAGCTCGCCGGGCCGGCGGTCCCCCCGCCCGGGCAACCGCCCCAGCCGCCGGGGCAGGCCCCGCAGGGGCAGCCGCCGCAACCCCCGCAGGGGCAGCCGCCGCAGGCTCCCGGGTACGGCTACCCGTCGCCTCCGCAGCCGCCGGGCCCCTACGGGCCGGCCCAGCCCGGACAGCCGGTGCCGCCGCCGTTCGGCCAGGTCCCGGGCGGCTACCAGCCGATGCCGCCGGGCGGGCCGGGCAGCGGGAACAGGACCGGCATCGTCGTCGCGGTCGTCTCGGCCGTCGTGGCGCTGTGCGTCCTGGCGGTCGGCGCCGTATGGATCCTGTCCGACGACGGCGGCGGGAGCGACCCGGTCGCCGGCGGCGGCACCTCGCAGGGCGGCACCGGCGGCGGGGGAGAGGCGTCGGGCCCGCAGGCCGAGCGGCTGTTCGCCCTGCAGGGGCCGAGCGTCTCCGACGTGACGTCGGTGTCCGGCGCGTGGGCGACGAAGACCGTCTTTGCCAAAAGCACGGCCGGCGGTGTCGTCGGTGTGGACCTGGCGTCGGGGAAGCAGAAGTGGAAGCTGCCGCTGGACGGTGACATCTGCGCCGCTTCCCGGCAGATGACCGACGACCACGTCACCGCGGTCGTCTCCGAGGACGACCCGAACGCGGGCGCATGCAGTCAGCTGGTGCTCTTCGACGTCGACACCGGGGAGAAGGTCTGGCAGAAGACCATGCCCGGCGGCGAGGACGCCGGGTCCACCTCGATGAACGTCACGATCGGCGGCGGCACCGTCGCGGTCGCCTGGATCGGCGGTGCGGTGGGTTACCGGGTCTCGGGTGACGGGGTCTGGCAGGCCGACCCCGACAAGAAGTGCCATGACGAGGGCTACGCCGGCGGTGAGCAGCTCGTCGCGGTGCTGGAGTGCGACGGCCACAGCGGCGTCGCCGTGCAGACCGTCGACCCCGTCACCGGCAAGGGCGGCCCCGCCTACGAGGTGCCCGGCGGCGTCGACGACGTCGCGGTCGTCTCGACCGCACCGCTTGTGCTGGTCGCGGACTCGGAGATCCTGATGGTGAAGGACGGCGACCTGACCGGCAGGATCCGTTTCGGGGACGCGTACGAGGTCGACTGCCGGATCGACGTGATCGAAGGCTGCCACAACGTCGCCGCGGGCCCCGGGGGCGTGTACCTGCGAACCGCCGGGCACGACAGCGACAGCGGCTACGAGGACACCGACGAGATCGTCGCCTTCGACCTGACGGGCAAGCAGCTGTGGAAGAGCCTGGCCGGTGACGGGCGGCAGTTCGTGCCGCTGCGTGTGGTGGACGGCGAGGTCATCGCCTACCAGTTGCCCACGTACGACAGGGGCGGCGCGGTCGTCGCCATCGACGCGAAGTCGGGGAAGAGTCACACCGAGTTCACGATGCCGAAGGACGAGGCGGCCGACTCCTTCGTCGCCTTCAAGCTGTTCGACCGGGCGCTGTACGCGCACGGCAGGTTCTACCTGCAGAAGCATCTGGTCGGTGGTGACGAGAAGGAGTACCTGGCGGTGGGCTTCGGCCTGAAGTAGCCAATCGGCGGAAGGCGGCGCACACGCCGCCGCGAAGCGTGTAGCTTCCAAGGGTCCGCCTTCGAACTCCCGTCTGCGGAATGGCGCCATGCACGCGCGCTGGCTGCGTTGTCGGGGCTCGGCGCAGCCCGCTGCGCTCTCGCCCCTCCGCCTTGCCATCGCACGCACCTGACACCATTTCGCACCGCCCTGGCGGGCGGTATGACGCTAGTTCGAAGCCGGACCCTGGCGAGCGTGGATGGGGGGAGCGCGCGATGAGTGTGCGGCTGGTGGTCGTCGACGAGCAGCGGCTGCTCGCCGAGGCGTTGGCCTCGGCGCTGAAGCTGCGGGGGCACCGGGTGCTGGCGGCCGCCGCGCCGGTCGCCGGCGCCGCGGACCTGGTGCTCGGCCGCGCCCCGGAGGTGTGTCTGCTGGGTGCTCAGGCACCCGAGTCGCCAGGCGTGTTCGACCCGGTGGCGCGGATCAAGCGGGAGAAGCCGCAGATCGCCGTGGTGGTGCTGGGCCCGGTGCCCAGCCCGCGCGGCGTGGCGGCCGCCTTCGCCGCGGGCGCGTCCGGGTACGTGCGGCACGACGAGCGGATCGAGGGCGTCGAGCACGCCATGCTCAAGGCGCGGGCCGGGGAGGTGGCGGCCGCACCGCGGCTGTTGTGGGAGTCCTTCGCGGCGCTGCTGAAGCCGGGCGGTGAGCCGGACGACGAGAGCGCCCGGCTGATGGGGCTGCTCACGCCGCGCGAGGTGGACGTGCTCGTCCGCGTCGCCGAGGGCGAGGACACCCGCAGGATCGCGGCCGGCATGGGCATCGCGCCGAGCACGGCCCGCACGCACGTGCAGCGGGTGCTGGTGAAGCTGGACGTCGGATCGCGCCTGGAGGCGGCGGCGCTGGCCGCCCGTACGGGTCTGCTGGCGCGCGCGGCCGCCGGCATCCCGCGGCAACGGGACGCCGGCGGCGGCTGACGCCGGGCGTCACGACTCGGTGTTCTCGCCGTCCTCGGGTGCGGGCGGCGGGATGGTGGGGCTGAGCTGCAGCCAGGCCAGGAAGGCGATGCCCAGCAGGAGCATGCCGATCCCGGTCCACAGGTTGATGTTGATGCCCTGGGCCTTCTCCAGGTCGGCGTCGGAGGCGGTGATCCCGGCGATCGTGACGATCACGCCGTAGACCACGAAGAGGCCGCCGATGATGCGCCGGACGTCGAAGAGCCGGGCGGCGGTGCCGGACTTGCGTTCCAGCTCCTCCACCTGCGTGCGGTAGTCGTCGCCCGCCGGTGCGTTCTGGTCGGGCTGCTTGTTTTCTTCGCTCATTGGGGGAGTCCTTCGCGGTTTAGAAGAAGGAGAAGGGCACGTAGCAGGCGGCGGCGAGGATCATCGCGCCCCAGCCGAGCACGGCCGGCTTGCGGTACCAGGCGTCGTCGCCCTCGGCGGGCGGCTCCTGCATGCCCGGCGAGACGGTGCCGTAGACGAGTCCGGCGAGTTTCTCGGCCGGCTTCGGGCGGGTGAACATGGTGACGACGACCATCACCACACCGCCGACGACGAACGCCACGATCGCGGAGACGAAGTTGGCGCCCTGCTCGCTGGGGATGCCGATGACGCCCTGCTTGTACAGGCCGAAGTAGTTGATCATCGCGGCCGCCGTGCCGGACAGCAGACCCCAGAAGCCCGCGGCGGGCGTCGTCTTCTTCCAGAACATGCCGATGATGAAGACGACGAACAGCGGCACGTTGAAGAACGAGAACAGGGTCTGCAGGTAGTTCATGATGTTGCTGAACGACGACGCGATGAACGCGGTGCCCATGCCGACCAGCACGCCGATGACGGTGACCCAGCGGGCGGTGCGCACGTAGTGCGCGTCGGGCCGGTCCTTCTTGACGTAGGCGGCCCAGATGTCGTTGGTGAAGACCGTGTTGAACGAGGACACGTTCGCCGCCATGCCGGCCATGAACGCGGCCAGCAGGCCGGTGATGGCGATGCCGAGCACGCCGTTCGGCAGCAGGTCGCGCATCAGCAGCGGGATCGCGTCGTTGTACTGCAGGCCGCTGTCGGTCTTGCCGATGGCGGGCTCCATCACCAGGGCGATGAGGCCGGGCACCACGACGACCATGGGTATGAGGATCTTGGGGAAGGCCGCGATGAGCGGGGTGCGCTTGCCGGCGGAGAGGTTCTTCGCGGACAGGGCGCGCTGCACCTCGGCGAAGTTCGTCGTCCAGTAGCCGAAGCTGAGCACGAAGCCGAGGCCGAGCACGATGGTCAGCCAGTTGGCGCCGAGCGGGTTGGGCGAGCCGATGCCGGTGCCCTCCCAGGCCGTGATGAAGGCGTGCCCGTGCGAGTTCGTCAGCGAGTCGGTCAGGCCGTCCCAGCCGCCGACGCGCTTGAGGCCGACGATCGTCAGCGGGATCAGGGCGGCCAGGATGACGAAGAACTGCAGCACCTCGTTGTAGACCGCGGACGACAGGCCGCCCAGCGTGATGTAGGCGAGGACGAAGACGCCGGCGACGACGATCGCCACCCACTGCGGCCAGCCCAGCAGCGCCTGCAGCACGATCGCCATGGCGTAGAGGTTGACGCCGGCGATCAGCAGCGAGGACAGCGCGAAGATGACCGAGCTGAGCAGGTGCGAGGAGGGGCCGAAGCGGTGCAGCAGGAACTCCGGGACGGAGCGCACCTTCGAGCCGTAATAGAAGGGCATCATGACCAGGCCCAGGAAGACCATGGCCGGGACGGCGCCGATCCAGTACCAGTGCACGGTGTAGACGCCGTACTGGGCGCCGTTGGCGGCCATGCCGAGGATCTCGGTGGCGCCCAGGTTGGCCGCGACGAAGGCCAGGCCGGTGATCCAGGCGGGCAGGGACCTGCCGGACAGGAAGAAGTCCAGGCTCGTCTTCACACTGCGCCGGGCGGCGAAGCCGATGCCCAGGACGACGACGAAGTAGAGGGCGAGGATCGTGTAGTCGAGTCCGTTGGTGGGGAGCCGAAGTCCTTCGGCGAGATGGGTCATCCGTTGCTCGCTTCGTGTGGATTAAAAGAAAACGAAACGAACATACTCCCTAGTTTCCCCACACAGAAGGGGGATGGTCGCGATCTTTCGTTGACGAACGTCGCTTCTTCGTGTTCTCTTGTGTTTGATTCTGTTGGATGAGCGGAGAGCGTCGGTGAAGAAGACCTCGAACAGGCTCGCGGACGGCCGCGAGATCCTCTACTACGACCTGCGGGACGACGTCGTGCGCGACGCCGTCGACCGGCGGCCGCTCGAGGCCGCGGCCACCGTGAGCGCCTCCGAGATCCGCCGCGACCCGCTGCTGGACGAGTGGGTCGCCGTCACCGCCCACCGGCAGGGCCGCACCTACCACCCGCCGGCCGACGAGTGCCCGCTGTGCCCTTCGCGCGACGGCCGCCTCAGCGAGATCCCCGAACCCGGCTACGACGTCGCCGTGTTCGAGAACCGCTTCCCGTCCTTCTCCGGCGAGCCGGGGCCCGAGGCCGCCGACGGGCCGGACGGCCTCTTCGCCCACCGGCCCGGCGCCGGACGCTGCGAGGTCGTCTGCTTCACCTCCGACCACCACGCCTCCTTCGCCGACCTCGGCGAACGGCAGGCCCGGCTCGTGCTGGACGCCTGGACCGACCGCACCGCCGACCTCTCCCACCTCACGGGCGTGGAGCAGGTGTTCTGCTTCGAGAACCGCGGCGCGGAGATCGGTGTCACCCTCGGCCACCCGCACGGCCAGATCTACGCCTACCCGTTCGTCACCCCCCGCACCGAACGCACCCTGCGCGCCGTCGCCGCACACCGCGAGCGCACCGGCGGCCGCAACCTCTTCGACGACGTCGTCGCCGGCGAACTCGCCGACGGCCGGCGCGTGGTGCTCGAAGGCGAACACTGGGTGGCGTTCGTCCCGCACGCCGCCCGCTGGCCCTACGAGGTGCACCTCCACCCCCGGCGGCGGGTGCCCGACCTGCTCGCCCTCGGCGAGGAGGCGCGCGCCGAGTTCCCCCGCCTCTACCTCGACCTGCTGCGCCGCTTCGACCGGCTCTTCGGCGCCGACGCGCCGCCCACCCCCTACATCGCGGCCTGGCACCAGGCACCGCGCTCCGCGCCGCGCGACGACTTCGCCCTCCACCTCGAGCTCTTCACCATCCGCCGCACTCCCGGCAAACTGAAGTTCCTCGCGGGTTCCGAATCAGGTATGAACGTGTTCATCAACGACGTGCCGCCGGAGGCCGCGGCCGAACGACTGCGAGAGGCAGAGAAGCAGTGAAGTACCTGGTGACCGGTGGTGCCGGCTATGTCGGCAGCGTCGTCGCGGCGCACCTGCTCGAGGCGGGACACCGCGTGACCGTGCTGGACGACCTGTCCACCGGCTTCCGCGCCGGCGTGCCCGCGGGCGCCGAGTTCGTCGAGGCGCGGGTGCAGGACGCGGCCCGGCACCTGGACTCCTCCTACGACGGGGTGCTGCACTTCGCCGCCTTCTCCCAGGTCGGCGAGTCCGTCGCCGACCCGGAGAAGTACTGGCGCAACAACGTCGGCGGCACCACCGAGCTGCTCACCGCCATGCGGCAGGCCGGCGTGCGCCGCCTGGTGTTCTCCTCGACCGCCGCCACCTACGGCGAACCCGCCGGCGCGACCGTCACCGAGGACGACCCGACCGCGCCCACCAGCCCCTACGGCGCCTCGAAGCTCGCGGTGGACCACATGATCACCGGCGAGTGCCGGGCGCACGGACTGGCCGCCGCCTCGCTGCGCTACTTCAACGTCGCCGGCGCCCACCTCACGCCGGACGCCGCCTACGGGGAGCGCCACGACCCGGAGTCGCACCTCATCCCGCTCATCCTGCAGGTCGCGCTCGGCCGCCGCGAGAGCATCTCGGTCTTCGGCGACGACTACCCGACGCCCGACGGCACCTGCGTCCGCGACTACATCCACGTCTCCGATCTGGCCGAGGCCCACCTGCTCGCCATGGAGCAGGCCACCCCAGGCGAGCACCTGATCTGCAACCTCGGCAACGGCAACGGGTTCTCCGTCCGCGAGGTGATCGACACCGTCCGCACGGTCACCGGCCACCCGGTGCCCGAGGTCACGGCCGCCCGGCGCGGTGGCGACCCGGCGGTCCTGGTGGCCTCCGCGCAGCGGGCACACGACCGGCTGGGCTGGAAGCCCTCCCGCCCCGGCCTGGAGGGGATCGTCGGGGACGCGTGGGCCTTCGCGCGGCGCGTGGCCGGCTCGTGATGTCTGCGACGGCCCTCGCGCAGGCCGCGGACGCCTTCGGCGAGGTCTACGGGCGGCAGCCGGACGGCATATGGGCGGCGCCCGGGCGGGTGAACCTCATCGGTGAACACACCGACTACAACGACGGCTTCGTCATGCCGCTCGCCCTCCCGCACACCTGCCGGATCGCCGCCGCCCGCCGCGACGACGGCGTGCTCCGGCTGCACTCCTCCGCCGGCGACGGCGTCGTCCGGCTCGACGTGACCGCGCTGGAGCCCGGCGCGCCCGGGCAGGGCGGCTGGGCGGCCTACCCGGCCGGCGTCGCCTGGGCGCTGCGCGAGGCGGGAGCCGCCGTCGGCGGCGCGGACATCCACGTCGAGTCCGACGTGCCCACCGGCGCCGGACTGTCGTCCTCGGCCGCGCTCGAGGTCGGCACCGCGCTCGCGCTCGACGGCCTGTACGGCCTGGGCCTGGCCGCGCCCCGGCTGGCGCAGCTCGCGCAGCGCGCGGAGAACGCCTTCGTCGGCGTGCCCTGCGGGATCATGGACCAGATGGCGTCCGCCTGCTGCACCGAAGGGCACGCCCTGTTCCTCGACACCCGCGACCTGAGCAGCCGCCAGGTCCCGCTCGACCTGGCCGCCGAGGGGCTCACGCTGCTCGTCGTCGACACCCGGGTGCAGCACGCGCTGGGCGACGGCGAGTACGCGCGGCGCCGCGCCGGCTGCGAGGAGGGCGCACGCCTGCTCGGCGTGCCCGCGCTGCGGGACGTCGGCGCGGACGCGCTGGAGACGGAGCTGCCGCGGCGCGTCGACGACGCGGCGACCCGGCGGCTGGTGCGGCACGTCGTCACGGAGAACGACCGGGTGCGGCAGGTCATCGGCCTGCTCGACGCGGGTGACGTCCGGGCCGTGGGGCCGGTGCTCACCGCCGGACACGCCTCGCTGCGCGACGACTTCGCGGTCTCCTGCCCGGAGCTGGACCTCGTGGTGGAGGCGGCCCTGGCCGCCGGGGCGCTCGGCGCCCGCATGACGGGCGGCGGCTTCGGCGGGTCGGCGATCGTGCTGGCCGAGCAGGCGGCCGCCGAGAAGACCGGGGACGCCGTGCTGGAGGCGTTCGCCCGTGCCGGTCACCGCGCGCCGCGGCTGTTTCCCGCCGTGCCCGGACCCGGAGCGTACCGGGCGAGCTGATCGTCACACATTCGCCGAAGGGGCTGACCGTCGGGTAACGCCGTCGTAGGGTGTGGACTGCGTACGCGCAGTGTCCGGTGGGGGCCGGTCATTGCACAGGGAGGGGCGCGAAAAGGAGGCCACGGCCACGCCGAGCCGCGTTGCACGCGCATCGCGTGCCGTCGGGGAGCCGTCGCCTATCCGGTCATGGGGGTGGGATCCATGCAACGTATCCGGGTGCTGGTGGTCGATGACCATCGCATCTTCGCCGAGTCGCTGGCGACCGCGCTGACCGCCGAGCAGGGCCTGGACGTGGCCGCCGTCGGCAGCGCGTCGGCCGCCCTGCGGCGGCTGGAACGGGACGCGGAGGAGGGCCGCACTCCGGACATTCTGCTCGTGGACGCCTCCCTGGAGCCTGCCTCGCCCGCCGGGGCCGGCGGGCGAGGCGGTCATGGCGCAGGGCATGAGCCGACCCCCGCCGCGCCGGGCGGCATGGCCCTGGTCGCCCGGATGCGCGCCGAATACCCGGGCGCGCGCTGCATCGTCCTCGCCGAGCGGGACGACGCGCGGTACGCCGCCGCTGCGCTGCAGGCCGGTGCGTTCGGCTGGGTGGGCAAGAACAGCTCGCTCGCCCGGCTGCTGCAGGTCATCCGCGGCGTGGCCCAGGACGAGACGCATCTGCCGCCCCTGCTGCTGACGGGGGCACTGCGTGAGCTGACCGCCGACCGGCGGCACCGCTCGGAGAGCGAACTGCTGGTGGAGTCGCTCACCCCCCGGGAGCACGAGGTGCTGCGCTGCATGGTGGCCGGCCTGGGCCGCAAGGCCGTCGCCGAGCGGCTCTACCTCTCGCCGCACACCGTGCGCACGCACATGCAGAACGTCCTGGGCAAGCTGGGCGTCCACTCGACGCTCGCGGCCGTGGCGCTGGCCCGGCGGGCGGGCGTCGGCCCCGCCGAACTCGACGGCGGCGACCCGGCGCCGGCCTAGGCGCCCGGGAGCCCGTTGCGGGGCGTCAGCCGGGGACGTTGTCGAAGGGTGCGGTGAGCCGGCGCAGCAGCCCGGCCAGTTCGGTGCGCTGTCCGGTCGTCAGCTCGACGAGCAGCGCCCGCTCCTGCGCCAGCAGCCCGGCCAGCGCGCTGTCGGCCCGGTCCCGTCCCTCGCCGGTCAGCCGCACCAGGACGCCGCGCCGGTCGCTCGGGTCGGGCATCCGCTCCACGAGGCCCTTCTTGGCCAGCCGGTCGATCCGGTTGGTCATGGTCCCGGAGGTGACGAGCGTCTGGGTGAGCAGCTGGCCGGGGGAGAGCTGGTAGGGGCCGCCGGCCCGGCGCAGCGCGGTCAGCACGTCGAACTCCCAGGGCTCGAGGCCGTGCTCGGAGAAGGCGATCCGCCGGGCGCGGTCCAGGTGCCGCGCCAGCCGGCTCACGCGGCTGAGCACCTCGAGCGGTTCCACGTCGAGGTCCGGGCGCTCGCGGCGCCATGCTGCCACCAGTCGGTCGACCTCGTCCTCCATGGGGATCAGTGTAATAGTTGTGTCGACGTGAAGTCTCTTGACATCAAGAGAAAGCGGGCGGGAAGCTCATCTCATGACCGCCCTTCCGCCCCAGTGGGACCCCGCCCAGTACCGACGCCACGCCGGCCACCGCACCCGCCCGCTGCACGACCTGCTCGCCCGCGTCCCGGACCTGCCGAGCCGCGCGCCGCGCATCGCCGACCTCGGCTGCGGGCCGGGCGCCCCGACCGCCGAACTGGCCCGCCGCTGGCCGCGCGCCCATCTGACCGGCTACGACAACTCCGCCGCCATGCTGGCCGAGGCTGCCGGCTACGCCGGGACGACCCCCGAGGGCGGCACCGTCGACTTCGCCCACGCCGACCTGGCCGACTGGCGGCCGGAGGGCACGTTCGACCTGCTGTTCTCCAACGCGGCCTTTCAATGGTCTCCTGGTCACACCGACCGCTTCCCCGGCTGGGTCGAGGCGCTGCCGCCAGGCGGCGTCCTCGCCTTCCAGGTGCCCGGCAACTTCGACGCCCCGAGCCACGCCCTGCTGCACGACCTGCGCAACAGCCCCCGCTGGCGCGGCCGCGTCGGCGCCCCGAGCCGGCAGGGAACCGTCCTCGACCCGGCCGGCTACCTGGATGCGCTGGCCCCGCTCGGCTGCGAGATCGACGCCTGGGAGACCACCTACCTGCACGTTCTGTACGGTGAGGACCCCGTCCTGGACTGGACGAAGGGCACGGCGCTGCGGCCGGTGCTGACCGCGCTGTCCGACGACTCCGAGGCGCGCGAGGCCTTCCTGACGGAGTACCGCGACGCACTGCGCGCCGCCTATCCGCCGGGCCCGCACGGCACCCCGTTCCCCTTCCGCCGCATCTTCGTCGTCGCCGCACGGCGATAGTCACGACCGGCGGTGGCCGATCAGCCGCGGCCTGGACTCCAGACCGTCCAGGCCGTGCCAGGCCAGGTTCACCAGGTGCGCGGCGACCTCCGCCTTCTTCGGGCGGCGCACGTCCAGCCACCACTGGCCCGTCAGGGCCACCATGCCGACCAGCGCCTGCGCGTAGAGCGGGGAGAGCTTCGGATCGAAGCCGCGCATCTTGAACTCGCGGCCCAGAATGTCCTCCACCTGCGTCGCGATGTCACTGATCAGCGAGGCGAACGTGCCCGTCGACTGGGCCACCGGCGAGTCCCGCACCAGGATGCGGAACCCGTCGGTGTCGTGGTCGATGTAGTCCAGCAGCGCGAACGCGGCCTGCTCCAGCAGCTCCCGCGGATGCCCGCCCGTCAGGGCGCCCGTGACCATCTCCAGCAGCCGGCGCATCTCCCGGTCGACGACGACCGCGTAGAGCCCCTCCTTGCCGCCGAAGTGCTCGTAGACGACCGGCTTGGAGACCCCCGCCTGCGCGGCGATCTCCTCCACCGACGTCCCCTCGTAGCCCCGCTCGGCGAACAGCGCCCGTCCGATGTCGAGCAGCTGCTCCCGGCGCTCCTTGCCGGTCATCCGGCGGCGGGCACGCCGGGACGGCGGCTTCGGCGGTTTCGGGGCCTTCGGCGGCTTCGCGGGTCTTCCCTGCCTGGTGTTCGCGCTGACGGCTGTCACGCTCTCGTCGGTCGGCACGTCCTCCATCATGCCGCTTCGGCGGCCTGCTCCCTGCGGCGGGCGTCCAGCCGGTCACGCTTGGGCCAGCGCACGTCGTACGCCCAGCCCGCCTGCTCGGCCCACCGGATGAGCCGCGCGCTGGAGTCGACCTGGCCGCGCATGACGCCGTGCCGTGCGCACGTCGGGTCGGCGTGGTGGAGGTTGTGCCACGACTCGCCGCACGAGAGGACGGCCAGCCACCACACGTTGCCCGAGCGGTCCCGCGACTTGAACGGGCGCTTGCCCACCGCGTGGCAGATCGAGTTGATGGACCACGTCACGTGGTGCAGCAGCGCCACCCGCACCAGCGAACCCCAGAAGAACGCGGTCAGCGCGCCCTGCCACGACATGGTGGCCAGGCCGCCGATCAGCGCGGGCAGCAGCAGCGAGACGCTCGTCCACAGGATGAACTGCCGCGAGATGAGCCGGATCGCCGGGTCGCGGATCAGGTCGGGCGCGTACTTCTGCTGCGGCGTCTGCTCCTCGTCGAACATCCATCCGATGTGGGCCCACCACAGGCCCTTCAGCAGCGCCGGCACCGTCTCGCCGTACCGCCACGGCGAATGCGGGTCGCCCTCCGCGTCGGAGAACTTGTGGTGCTTGCGGTGGTCGGCCACCCAGCGGACCAGCGGACCCTCCACCGCCATCGAACCCATGATCGCCAGCACGATCCGCAGCGGCCGCTTCGCCTTGAACGAGCCGTGCGTGAAGTAGCGGTGGAAGCCGATCGTGATGCCGTGGCAGCCGATGTAGTACATGACCACCAGCAGGCCCAGGTCCAGCCAGCTCACCCCCCAGCCCCACAGCAGCGGCACCGCCGCGATCAGGGCGAGGAACGGGACGGTGATGAAGAGCAGCAGGGTGATCTGCTCGACGGAACGGCGTTGCTCGCCGCCCAGTGTGGCGGAGGGCGGCGGGGCCTGGCCGGCCGCCTGCTGTGTGCTCCCGCGGTTCTCGAGCACGTCCGGGCTTGGTGTCATGTTGCTGTCCTTGTCGGACCGGGGACGGGGCTACGGCACCGTAACCTACGGCATCGTAAGTATGGCAGCCCTCACCGAGGACACAACAGCACTGGTAACCCGGCGGCGTGACCGCCACACGGACGGCACCGCCCGACCACGGGGTGCGTGCATATCCTGTGCGGGTCGGACAGCGCGGTCCGTGACCTGCCCGGAAGCACCCGTGAGAAGCCAGAAGCTGCGAGGAGCTGCTGCCTGTGTCCACTGCCGACCCCGAGAACCCCCTCCAGCAGGAGAGCCCGGACAACGCGGCCCTGCGCGCGGACATCCGCCGACTCGGCGACCTGCTGGGCGAGACCCTCGTACGACAGGAGGGCCCCGAACTGCTCGACCTCGTCGAACGCGTGCGGGCCCTCACCCGCAGCGACGGCGAAGCCGCCGCCGCCCTGCTCGGCCGCACCGACGTGGAGACCGCCACCAAGCTCGTGCGGGCCTTCTCCGTCTACTTCCACCTCGCCAACGTCACCGAACAGGTGCACCGCGGCCACGAACTGCGTGCCCGGCGCGCCGCCGAGGGCGGCAGCCTCTCCCGCACCGGCGTCCTCCTCAAGGACGCCGACCCCGAACACCTGCGGGAGACGGCCCGCACCCTCGGCGTCCGGCCCGTCTTCACCGCCCACCCCACCGAGGCCGCCCGCCGCTCCGTGCTGACCAAGCTGCGCACCATCGCCGGACTGCTGGAGAACACCGACACCCTCGACCGGAGCCGCACCGACCTGCGGCTCGCCGAGAACGTCGACCTCATCTGGCAGACCGACGAACTGCGCGTCGCCCGGCCCGAACCCGCCGACGAGTCCCGCAACGCCATCTACTACCTCGACGAACTCCACCACGGCGCCGTCGGCGACGTCCTGGAGGACCTGGCAGCCGAACTCAAGCAGGCCGGCGCCCCGTTGCCCGCCGGCAGCCGCCCGCTGAGCTTCGGCACCTGGATCGGCGGCGACCGCGACGGCAACCCCAACATCACCCCTCAGGTCACCTGGGACGTCCTGCTTCTCCAGCACGAACACGGCATCACCGACGCCCTGCGGCACATGGACGAACTGCGCGCCGCCCTGTCCAACAGCATCCGCAACAGCGGCGCCACCCGAGAACTCCTCGACTCCCTCGAGAAGGACCTCGCCGAACTCCCGGAGATCAGCCCGCGCTACAAGCGGCTCAACGCCGAGGAGCCCTACCGGCTCAAGGCCACCTGCATCCGGCAGAAGCTCCTCAACACCCGCGAGCGCCTCGCCAAGGGCCTCCCGCACGACCCGGCCCGCGACTACCTCGGCACCGGCGAACTCCTCGACGACATCACCGTCCTGCAGTCGTCCCTGCGCGCCCACCGCGGCTCCCTCGTCGCCGACGGCCGGCTGGAGCGCATCCTGCGCACGCTGGCAGCCTTCGGCCTGCAGCTCGCCACCATGGACGTCCGCGAACACGCCGACGCCCACCACCAGGCCCTCGGCCAGCTCTTCGACCGGCTCGGCGAGGAGTCCTGGCGCTACCTCGACATGCCGCGCGACTACCGCACCCGGCTGCTCGCCAGGGAACTGCGCTCCCGCCGCCCGCTGGCCCCCAGCCCCGCGCCGCTGGACGACGACGGCGCCCGCACCCTCGGCGTCTTCCAGACCGTCCGCAAGGCCCTGGACACCTTCGGGCCGGAGGTCATCGAGTCCTACATCATCTCCATGTGCGCCGGCGCCGACGACGTCTTCGCCGTCGCCGTCCTCGCCCGCGAGGCCGGACTCCTCGACCTGCACGCCGGCTGGGCCCGCATCGACATCGTGCCGCTGCTGGAGACCACCGACGAACTGAAGATCGCCGACGAACTCCTCGACGCGATGCTCTCCGACCCCTCCTACCGCAAGCTCGTCGCCCTGCGCGGCGACCGGCAGGAGGTCATGCTCGGCTACTCCGACTCCTCCAAGTTCGGCGGCATCACCACCTCCCAGTGGGAGATCCACCGCGCCCAGCGCCGGCTCCGCGACGTCGCACACCGGCACGGCGTGCAGCTCCGCCTCTTCCACGGCCGCGGCGGCACCGTCGGCCGCGGCGGCGGCCCCACCCAGGACGCCATCCTCGCCCAGCCCTGGGGCACCCTCGAAGGCGAGATCAAGCTCACCGAGCAGGGCGAGGTCATCTCCGACAAGTACCTCGTGCCGTCACTGGCCCGCGAGAACCTCGAACTGACCGTCTCCGCCACGCTGCGCGCCTCCGCGCTGCACACGGCGCCCCGCCAGTCCGACGAGGCGCTGGCGCGCTGGGACGCCGCCATGGACACCGTCTCCGAGGCCGCCCACCACAGCTATCGGCAGCTCGTCGAGGACCCCGACCTGCCCGCTTACTTCTTCGCCTCCACCCCCGTGGACCAGCTCGGCGACCTCCACCTCGGCTCCCGGCCGTCCCGCCGGCCGGACACCGCCGCCGGACTCGACGGCCTGCGCGCCATCCCCTGGGTCTTCGGCTGGACCCAGTCCCGCCAGATCATCCCCGGCTGGTACGGCGTCGGCTCCGGGCTCAAGGCGGCCCGCGAGGCCGGCCTCGACGCCGTCCTCGACGAGGCCTACGAACACTGGCACTTCTTCCGCAACTTCCTGTCCAACGTCGAGATGACGCTCGCCAAGACCGACCTGCGCATCGCACAGCACTACGTGGAGACCCTCGTCCCCGCCGAACTGCGGCACGTCTTCGACGCCATCCGCGCCGAACACGACCTGACCGTGCGCGAACTGCTGCGCGTCACCGGGGAGAAGAACCTCCTCGACGCCAGCCCGGTGCTGCAGCAGACCTTCCGGATCCGCGACGCCTACCTCGACCCGATCTCCTACCTCCAGGTCAGCCTGCTCCACCGCCAGCGGGAGGCCGCCGAACGCGGCGAGGAGCCCGACCAGTTGCTCAACCGGGCGCTGCTGCTCACCGTCAACGGCGTCGCCGCCGGCCTGCGCAACACCGGCTGACCGGCGCACGCCGCACGCTGCCCGTACACGCGAACGGCGCCGCACCCCCTCGGGGGTGCGGCGCCGTTCGCCGTCAGTGCTGCAGCGGTCAGTGCTGCCGCGCGCGGGAGTTGCGGCGACGCAGCGTCAGGTACGCGCCCGCACCCAGAAGCAGGGCGGCCGCACCGGCGATCGCACCCACCGGAGCGCTCGAACCGGTCTCCGCCAGGTCCTCGCTGCCACCGTTCGGCGACGGCGCGGCAGACGGGGCGGCGGCAGCCGACGACTCCTCGGCAGCCGGAGCCGACGGGGCGGGGGAGGCCGGCTGCGACGCGTCGTCGGCCGGCGTCGTGGAGGCGCCCTCCGACGGCGTCGTGCCGGGGGTGTCCTCGCCCGGGGCGGAGCCCTCGTCGCACCGCACCTTGAAGACCTTTTGCTTGGCCTTGCCGTGCTCGCCGTCGAAGTTCCAGTACAGCTTGTAGTGCCCGCTCGGCAGCTGCAGGTCATCGGTGCGCTCGTGACCGTCGGCGTTCAGCGTCACGGTCCCCTCGAGCGCGTGGTCGGTGCCCCAACCACCCTTCGAGGCCTTGCCGACGATGTACCAGCTGACCTGCTGGTGACCGTCGAACTTGAAGCCGTCCAGGTAGAACTCGCAGACGTGCGGGTTGTTCCGCATGTCGTCTTCGGAGGTCGTGACCTTGTGCACCTTCACGGTGCCGTTGTCACCGGGTGCGTCGGCGTACGCCGCCGGCGCGGCCAGCAGGACCGTCGCCGCGGCCGTCGCCACGCATGCCGATGTCAGGAGTGTGCGCATAGGGCCTACCAACTTGGGGTATGAACAGGGGAATTCGTGGGGGGCCAGTGTGGCGAGGTCAGCTTCGTGTGACGCGCACTCCAGGTCAAGGCGCGTACCATCCCATCCGCCCGGATTGCCCCTTCAGGTGCCAAAAACGGACGGTAACAATCCGGATACCTGCGAGGGTTCTCACACGCACACGTAGGCCGCCGCCATCAGCGCCACGCCCAGCAGGCCCAGCACCCAGCCGGTGCGCACCATCCGCAGACCGCTCGCCAGCACCAGCGCCGCCAGCACCAGCGCACCCCCCGTGGGCACCCAGTAGTACAGCACCCCCGCCCAGTCCGTGCGCACCACCTCGTCGGTGCCCGGACGCGCCGCCACCGCCAGCGACCGGCCCTCCCCCTCGGCCACCGAGGCGTCGATCGACACGCCCTTCCGCGGCTCACCCCAGCCCGAGGCGGGCACGAACCGGCCATGGCACACCGAGTCGCCACAGCTCTTCGCCGTGAACTCCCCGCGGATCCGCCCCTGTGTGAGCATCGCGTCCTGCGCCGTCCCCCACGACGTCCATACCCCGCCCGCGAGCACCAGCAGCGCCACGCACACCAACGCCACGTTCTTCGCGAGCAGCAGCAGCCCGAACAGCGTCTCCCCGAACCGCCGGGCCCGGCTGCGGCGCCGTATCACCACTTCTTCGGACGACATGCCGGGATACTTGGCCATCACCGACCGGCAGGTCAACCGTTGTACGCGCTCTGCGCCCGCTCCAGACCGTCCGCGATCAGCGCTTCCACCGCGTCCGCCGCCCGGTCCACGAAGTACTCCAGTTCCTTGCGCTCAGAGGAGGAGAAGTCCCGCAGCACGTAGTCCGCCACCTGCATCCGCCCCGGCGGCCGGCCCACCCCGAACCGCACCCGGTGGTAGCCCGCGCCCAGTGACTTCGTCACCGACTTCAGGCCGTTGTGCCCGTTGTCGCCGCCGCCCAGCTTCAGCCGCAGCGCCCCGTAGTCCACGTCCAGTTCGTCGTGCACCACCACCAGCCGCTCCAGGGGCAGCTTGTAGAAGTCGCGCAGCGCCGTCACCGGGCCGCCCGAGACGTTCATGAACGACATCGGCTTTGCCAGCACCACCCGCGGCCCCGCCGCGCCCGGCGCACCCAGCCGGCCCTCCAGCACCTGCGCCCGCGACCGGTGCGCCTTGAACCGGCCACCCATCCGCGACGCCAGCAGGTCCGCCACCATGAACCCGACGTTGTGCCGGTTGCCCGCATACTGCGGACCCGGATTGCCCAGGCCCACCACCAGCCACGGCCCCGCCGCGCCGCCGCCCGCGTCCGTACCGCCCATCACCGCTCCCGCCACTGCATCGAAAACCCTCCGGACAAGCGACCGCCGCCGCCCCGCGCCAACGGGGACGCGGGAACGGCGGCGGAAGCAGGCGTCACTCGGCGGCCGCGGCCTCCTCGCCCTCGGCCTCCTCGCCCTCGGCGGCCGGCTCCTCGGCCTGCGCGGCCAGCACCTGGATGACGACGTCGTCGCCCTCGACCGTCAGGGACGTGCCGCCCGGCAGCTTGACGTCCTTCGCGTGCACCGTGTCACCGGCGGCCAGACCCTCGATGGAGACCGTCACGCTCTCCGGGATGTGCGTCGCCTCGGCCTCGACCGGCAGCGTGTTCAGCACGTGCTCCAGCACGTGCTGGCCCGGCGCCAGGTCGCCCTCGATGTGGATCGGCACCTCGACCTGGACCTTCTCGCCACGCTTGACGGTGATCAGGTCGACGTGCACCAGGAAGCCGCGGATCGCCTCGCGCTGCACGGCCTTCGGGATGACCAGCTCCTTCTTGCCCTCGACGTCCAGGTTGATCAGGACGTTCGGGGTCTTCAGGGCCATCATCATGTCGTAGCTCGGCAGCGCCACGTGCACCGGGTCGGCGCCGTGCCCGTAGATGACCGCCGGGATCTTCTCCTCGCGGCGCAGCCGGCGCGACGCGCCCTTGCCGAACTCGCTGCGGATGCTCGCGGAAAGGTTGACGTCAGCCATGACCGCACTCCTCATAACTCGGGTAACCGGATACAACGACCGTCACCCGGCCCACGACAGGCCTGCTACGAAGAGCGCGTCGATAACGGAAGCCGCGGACCGCACGAAACGGCGAACGGCCTCCCTCGCCGAGCAACCCCAGGAGTCTACTCGGCCAGGAAGGCCGCCGCCAAAGTGGATCAGCGCGCCGTCAGCGCACCCGTCAGCGCTGCTCCTCGAACAGCGACGTGACCGACCCGTCCTCGAACACCTCACGCACCGCCGAAGCGATCGTCGGCGCCATCGACAGCACCGTGATCTTGTCCAGGTCCAGCTCGCCCGGCGTCGGCAGCGTGTTCGTGAACACGAACTCGCTCACCTTCGAGTTCTTCAGCCGGTCCGCCGCCGGACCCGACAGGATCCCGTGCGTCGCCGTCACTATCACGTCCTCCGCGCCGTGCGCGAAGAGCGCCTCCGCCGCCGCGCAGATCGTGCCGCCGGTGTCGATCATGTCGTCGACCAGCACACACACCCGGCCCTCGACGTCACCCACGACCTCGTGCACCGTCACCTGGTTGGCGACGTCCTTGTCACGCCGCTTGTGCACGATCGCCAGCGGCGCGCCCAGCCGGTCACACCACCGGTCGGCGACCCGCACCCGGCCCGCGTCCGGGGAGACGATCGTCAGCTTGTCCCGGTCCACCCGACGGCCCACGTAGTCCGCCAGCACCGGCAGCGCCGACAGGTGGTCCACCGGCCCGTCGAAGAAACCCTGGATCTGGTCGGTGTGCAGATCCACCGTGAGAATCCGGTCCGCACCCGCCGTCCGCAGCAGATCCGCGATCAGCCGCGCCGAGATCGGCTCACGCCCACGGTGCTTCTTGTCCTGCCGCGCATACCCGTATGACGGAACGATCACGGTGACACTCCGCGCCGAAGCCCGCTTTAGCGCGTCCAGCATGACGAACTGCTCCATGATCCACTTGTTGATCGGAGCAGTGTGGCTCTGCATCAGAAAACAGTCGGCGCCACGCGCCGACTCCTGAAAACGAACGTAGATCTCCCCGTTGGCGAAATCGAAAGCCTTCGTCGGGACCACGCCGATGCCCAGTTGCTGCGCGACCTCCTCCGCCAACTCGGGGTGAGCGCGGCCGGAGAAGAGCATCAGTTTCTTCTCGCCGGTCGTCTTGATCCCGGTCACAGCACAGTCTCCTTGCGTTCCGCCGAGCGTGGGTGCCCCTTCACGGTAAACCCCGCCACAATCCGCCGCGCACCCAGCCGGGCTGCTCAGCCCTGCTCGTCCGCACCCTCCGCCGCCGCGTCCGCACGCTGCGCAGCCTGCGCCGCAGCGCTGCCGGGACGCTTCCGGGCCACCCAGCCCGCGATATTCCGCTGCTGACCGCGGGCGACCGCCAGCGAACCCGCCGGCACGTCCTTCGTGATCACCGACCCGGCCGCCGTGTAGACACCGTCCCCGACCGTGACAGGCGCCACAAACATGTTGTCCGCACCGGTACGGCAATGCGAGCCGATCGACGTCCGGTGCTTGTTCACACCGTCGTAGTTCACGAACACGCTCGCCGCACCGATATTGCTCTGCTCACCGACCGAGGCGTCCCCCACATACGACAGGTGCGGCACCTTCGAACCGTCACCGATCTCCGCGTTCTTCATCTCCACGAAACTGCCGGCCTTCACCTTCACGCCCAGCCGCGTCCCCGGACGCAGATACGTGAACGGCCCGACCGAGGCCCGCGGGCCGATCTCGGCGCCCTCGGCGACCGTGTTGCTCACCACGGCCCCCTCACCCACCCGGGTGTCCGACAGGCGGCTGTTCGGTCCCACCTCGGCACCGGCGCCCACATGCGTCGACCCCAGCAGCTGCGTCCCCGGATGCACCACCGCGTCCGGCTCGAAGGTCACCGACACGTCCAGCAGCGTCGTCCCCGGATCGACCACCGTCACGCCGGCCAGCATCGCCTGCTGAAGCAGCCGCTCGTTCAGCAGCCGCCGCGCCTCGGCCAGCTGCACCCGGTTGTTGATCCCGACGATCTCCCGGTGCTCGGCCGCCACACACGCACCCACCCGGTGCCCGGCCTCCCGGACGATCCCCAGCACGTCCGTCAGGTACTCCTCACCCTGGCTGTTGTCCGTGCGCACCTTGCCCAGCGCGTCCACCAGCAGCTGCGCGTCGAACGCGAACACACCCGCGTTGATCTCCCGGACCGCGCGCTGCGCCTCGGTCGCGTCCTTGTGCTCCACGATCCCCGTGACGGCGCCGCTCGCCCCGTCCCGCATGATCCGGCCGTAGCCCGTCGCGTCCGGCACCTCGGCCGACAGCACGGTGACGGCGTTGCCCTCCGCCGCGTGCAGCTCCGTCAGCCGCGCCAGCGTCCCCGCCGTGAGCAGCGGCGTGTCCCCGCAGGTGACCAGCACGGTCCCGTCCAGCGCGACACCGGAGTCCGACAGCTGCTCCAGCGCGATCCGGACGGCGTGCCCCGTCCCGTTCTGCTCCTCCTGCACCGCGGTCCGCACCCCCGGCGCCACCTCACCCAGATGCGCGGTCACCTGCTCGCGGGCATGACCCACGACCACGACCAGCTGCTCGGGATCCAGCGCCCGCGCGGCGTCGACGACATGTCCGACCAGGGACCGTCCGCACAGAGTGTGCAGAACCTTCGGAGTCGCCGACTTCATGCGGGTTCCCTCACCCGCTGCGAGGACGACGACGGCTGCCGGGCGATTGGCGCTCACAGGAGATGCCCTTCGGCTTCGGTGGGGATGACACCCGCAGGATACCGGGGCCCCACCACCCCGGAACGCGGCCCGGACCGGCGGCCGGAACCGCCGGTCCGGGCCACTCGCCCACCCCGGGCGCTACTCGGTCGCAATCGCGCCGAGCACGTTCATCCGCCCCGCGCGGAACGCCGGCACCAGCGCCGCCACCAGGCCGACCACCGCCGACCCGGCGAAGACCCAGCCGATCGTGGCCCACGGCACGTCCAGCACCTTCAGTCCCTCCAGGGCCAGCAGCCGCTGCGCCGTCGCCCCCCAGCCCAGGCCCAGCCCCAGACCGAGGAGCGCACCGAACAGGGCGATCACCACCGACTCCAGCCGGATCATGCGGCGCAACTGCCGCCGCGACAGGCCGATGGCCCGCATCAGCCCGATCTCCCTGGTGCGCTCCACCACCGACAGCGCCAAGGTGTTCACCACACCCAGCACCGCCACGATGATCGCCAGGGCCAGCAGCCCGTAGACCATGTTGAGCAGCTGCCCCACCTGGTCCTGCAGGTCCTCCTTGAAGTCGGCCTGGTTGCGCACCTGGTACTGCGGATACGCGTCGAGCCGCTGCTTCAGCGCCGCGTAGGCGGCGTCCTCCTGGCCGTCCACCGCCGCACCGAACATGATCGTGTCCAGCGGCATCCGCGCCTCGGGCACGTACTCGCTCACCGTCGCGATCGAGGCGTACATCGCGCCCTGGTCGATCGTGGTGTCGTCCGAGGTGATCGCGTTGACCGTCAGGTGCGCGGTGCGGCCGTGCGCGAAGTGCACCGCCAGCTCGTCACCCACCTCCAGGTGGTGCTCGTCGGCGAACTTCTCGAACACCGACATGCCGCCGGGCCGGTAGGCGTCCGCCAGCTCACCCTGCGTCGTCTCCACCCGCAGGTCCTGCGCGTAGCTCGGCGACGCCGCGTTGATCGTCTCGCCGCGCACCGTTTTCCCGCCGGGCGTGGTGATCGACGCGTCCAGCAGCTTGTACTCCGTGACGTGCGCCAGGTGCGGCGTCTTCTTGATCAGCGCGGCCGCCTCCGGAGTGATCGGCTGCCCGACGTTCGACTGGACGATGAAGTCCGCGCCCACCGACCGGTCCAGCTCCTCGGTCGCCGAGGCCACCATCGACGAACCCACCACCGACAGGCACGCCACCAGCGCCAGCCCGATCATCAGCGCCGCACCCGTCGCCCCGGTACGGCGCGGATTGCGCAGCGCGTTGCGCTCGGCCAGCCGGCCGACCGGCCCGAAGACCCGCAGCACCAGCAGGCTCAGCACCCGCACCACACCACCGGCCAGCAGCGGACCGACCACCACGAACCCCACCAGCGTCAGCAGCACCCCGGCCGCCAGCAGCAGCGAACCCGACGCGGCCTGCCCCGCCCGCGCCGCGCCGAGAAGCGCCGTCGCACCCCCGGCCGTCAGCAGCAGACCCAGCACCGCACGCAGCGCCCCCGACCGGCCGTCCGCCGGCGTGCCCGCGTCCCGCAGCGCGGCCATCGGCGTCACCCGGCCCGCCCGGCGGGCCGGCAGGTAGGCGGCGATCACCGTCACCAGCACGCCCAGCACCAGGCCCGTCACCGGAGTCGCCGCCTTGATCGTCAGCTCCGAGGTGGACAGGTTCATGCCCGCCGCCCCCATGGCCTTCATCAGCCCGACCGCCAGCCCCAGACCCGCGCCGACGCCCAGCACCGACCCGACCAGCCCCAGCAGCACCGCCTCCAGCAGCACCGACCGGTTCACCTGCCGACGGTCCGCCCCCACGGCCCGCAGCAGCCCGATCTCCCGGGTGCGCTGCGCAACGAGCATCGAGAAGGTGTTCACGATCAGGAAGATCCCGACGAGCACCGCGATCCCGGCGAAGCCGAGCATCGCGTACTTGATGACGTCGAGGAAGCCGCCCATCTGCTCCCGGCTCGCGTCGGCGCTCTCCGCCTGCGTCCGGTAGGTGTAGGTGTGCGCGCCCAGCGCCTCGGCGACGTCGCCCTTCAGCCGCGCGTCGCTCACCCCGTCCTCCGCGGTGACCGCGAGGCTCGTGAAGGCCCCCGTCTCACCCAGCAGCAGCCGCTGCGCCGTCGCCGTGTCCAGGTACACCACGGCCGCGCCCGGGTTGGTGACCTGGAACGTGGCGATGCCGGAGATCCGCGCCGTGTGGTCACCGGTCACGGCGATGACCCGCAGCTCGTCGCCGAGCTTCAGGTGGTGCTTCTCCGCCGTGTCGGCGTCCACCATGATCTGACCCGGCCCGCGGGGCGCGTGACCGGAGGTGATCTTCATCGACGACCGGTCGGTGGACGTCCAGTTGCCCGCGATGGTCGGCGCGCCCGTCGTCGCGCCGATGTTCTCGTCGTCGGCGTTCACGACGGTCACGCTCATGCTGGACACGCCGCCCTCGGCCGACCGCACCCCGTCGACGGCACGGGCCGCCTGCAGCGCGGACGCCGGCAGCGTCTCCGGCCGGCCGGTCCGGGAGATCTGCTGCTCGTCCTTCCCCGCCTTCTTCGGCGAGACCGTGACGTCCGCCGACGTCGCGGCGAACAGCTTGTCGAACGTGGTGTTCATCGTGTCGGTGAAGACCAGCGTCCCGCAGACGAAGGCCACCGACAGCAGGACGGCGACGGCGCTGAGCACCATCCGCCCCTTGTGCGCCACGAAGTTGCGCAGCGAGGTTCTCCAGACGGTCACGACGCCCTCCCGAACAGCCGCATCCGGTCCAGCACGGCCTCCGCGGTCGGCTCCCGCATCTCGTCGACGATCCGGCCGTCGGCCAGGTACAGCACCCGGTCCGCGTACGCGGCGGCGACCGGGTCGTGCGTGACCATCACGATCGTCTGCCCCAGCTCGTCCACGGAACGGCGCAGGAAGCCGAGGACCTCGGCGCCGGAGCGGGAGTCGAGGTTGCCGGTCGGCTCGTCACCGAAGATGATCTCCGGCCGTGAGGCCAGCGCGCGGGCGACGGCGACGCGCTGCTGCTGGCCGCCGGAGAGCTGGTTCGGGCGGTGCTTGAGCCGGCCCGCCAGGCCGACGGTCTCGATGACCCGGTCCAGCCACTCCTTGTCCGGCTTCCGGCCGGCGATGTCCATCGGGAGAGTGATGTTCTCCAGCCCGTTCAGCGTCGGCAGCAGGTTGAACGCCTGGAAGATGAAGCCGACGCGGTCGCGGCGCAGCTGCGTGAGCTTCTTCTCCTTCAGGCCGGTCAGCTCCGTGTCGCCTATTCG
>DASSBO010000260.1:0-2066 GCA_035698655.1 Streptomyces sp. | reverse complement strand
GCCTGATTCCGGTGGAAACGGCGTGCGATTTCCCCCCGCAGCGCCCCACCGGCCGCATCCCGGCCCGCCGCCCGGCGCCTGTGCGCGCACCCCTACTCATCGGCACTGCGATCCCGGATGTGCCGCCGGGCCGTCACGAAGCGAAGCGACCCGACGAAGCGCCCGCCGACTCGCGGCAGCAGCGCGCCTGCTCAGCCACGCACGGGCCTCGCCCCCGGACAACGGCGGACGACCACAGCCGGACACGGGTGCACACCAGCCACCATCTACTGGTCACCGGCAACCTGAACGGACCGCGCACCCACCACCCCTCCCCCCGTAGCCAGCGCCTTTAAGCACACGCACCACGAAGCACCCGCATTGCTTCCGTCCAGCACGCGCGCCACGAACGCGCCAACCGATCGTGCCACCGGCGTGCCAGGTCCCTACCCGGCGCTGCCACCGAGGCGGGCACCGCGGCTGTCGGCGATGCGGAGGGCATCGCGCAGCGACTCCGTCGTGCGGCGCAGCGCGAAGCGGGTCGCATGTTCGCCCGCCTTCGGGTCGTTCAGGACCGTCGTCGCACCGAGCAGCACGTCGACGCCGCTGTCGAGTTGTGCTGCCTCCACGTCATCCGCGAGGCGGGACATCAGGCCGCCTGCGTCATCCGTGCTCAGGTAGCACGGCTTGCCGTCCGGCGTCTCCCACGGCAGGAGCCGCAGGCCTGCGGCGGGCAGCGGGGCGCGGCTGGGGATGTACGTCATCGGGCGTTCACTCCTGCGGTCGCATTCGTTGCATTCCACGTACAGGCTGACGAGCCGTCAGTAGCTTGGTAAGTGGGGCGAGCCCTCCGAGAGGCCCCGTCAAGAGGGGAGTTCCAGCCATGGCCAACGATGTGGGACGACAGGGCGGCGGTCAGGAGCCGCCGATGTCGCGGCAGAAATACGGGGAGGAACTGCGGCTCCGCCGTGAGGCGTCGGGGCACACGCAGCAGTCGCTCGGCGAAGCGGTGATCATGTCGCCGTCGATGATCGCCCACATCGAGGCCGGCCGCCGCAGGCCTCGCCTGGAGGACGCCCAGCGGCTCGACAAGGAGCTGGCCACCGCGCAGTTCTTCGAACGGTGGCTGCCCACCCTGGACGCCGCGCAGTTCGCGGAGCACTTCCGCGAGGCGGCGGAGTCCGAGCGGCGGGCCGACGTCATCGAGGAGTACGCGGTCGGAGCCGTGCCCGGCCTGCTGCAGACGGCCGAGTACACCCGGGCCATCTACCTCGGCACCGACCCGGGTATCGATGCTGCCGAACTTGACCGGCACGTCGTCAACAGGCAGGGACGCGCACGGATCCTGGACGACCCGGCGCGTCCGCGCATGTGGGCGATCCTCGCGGAGAACGTGCTGCGCACGGTCGTCGGCGATCCGCACGTGATGGCGGAGCAGCTTCGGCACGTCGCCGGGCTCGTCCGCTCCGGGCGCGTGCAGGTGCAGGTGCTGCCGTTCTCCTCGGGCGCCCACCCGCTGATGCACAACATGATGTCGCTCATGAGATTCGACGACGGGCCGGACGAGGCGTACTTCGAGGTGCTCTACACCGGCGCGTTGACTGACGATCCGGCATTGGTGAAGCGCTACCGGCATGCCTACGATCTGGCTCGGGCCGCCGCGCTGCCACTGCAGGCGTCCCTCCAACTCATCGAGTCGGTGGCGGAGGAGTACGAGTATGCGCAGCAAGGAGACGACTGACGCGCCCGTGCAGCTCGCGTGGCGCAAGTCCAGCTACAGCGGTGGGGACGGCGGCAGCTGCCTGGAGGTTGCCGACGGCCTCGTCGGCACCGTTCCCGTGCGGGACAGCAAGGTCCCCCACGGGCCCGTGGTCGCCGTGCCGGACGCGGCCTGGGGGGCGTTCGTGGGCGCCGTCAAGGCGGGGGCGTTCCCGCGCTGACGCGCGTGGTGCCCCGGCCCCCGGCCGGGAGCCGGGGCACCACGACCCGTCGTCAGACGTCGAGCTGGTCGGCCACCACGCGCAGCATGCCGGCGATCTTGCGGCCTTGCGCGCGGTCCGGGTAGCGGCCGCGCTCCAGGGACTGGG
>DASSBO010000259.1:0-5561 GCA_035698655.1 Streptomyces sp. | reverse complement strand
GGCCGCTACCGTCCCCTGGACATCAACTCCGTCAGCGGCATCCTGGCCCGCGGCGGCACGATCCTCGGCTCGTCCCGGCTGGAGCGCGCGCGGCTGCAGGAGGCCTGCGCGAACTCCGAGGAGCTCATCGAGCGGCTCGCGCTGGACGCGCTCATCCCGATCGGCGGTGAGGGCACGCTGACGGCGGCCCGGATGCTGGCGGACGCGGGCGTGCCCGTGGTCGGCGTCCCCAAGACGATCGACAACGACATCTCGGCGACCGACCGCACCTTCGGCTTCGACACGGCGGTCACCGTCGCGACCGAGGCGATGGACCGCCTCAAGACCACGGCCGAGTCGCACCAGCGGGTCATGGTCGTGGAGGTCATGGGCCGGCACGCCGGCTGGATCGCCCTGGAGGCCGGCATGGCCGCCGGTGCGCACGCCATCTGCATCCCGGAGCGGAACTTCGAGGTCGACGACCTGGTCAAGATGGTCGAGGAGCGCTTCGCCCGCGACAAGAAGTTCGCCCTCATCTGCGTCGCCGAGGGCGCGCACCCGGCCGAGGGCTCGATGCCGTACGAGAAGGGCGTCATCGACCAGTACGGGCACGAGCGCTTCGCCGGCATCGGCAACCGGCTGGCGGCCGAGCTGGAGCACCGGCTGGGCAAGGAGGCCCGCACGGTCATCCTCGGCCACGTGCAGCGCGGCGGCACGCCCACCGCCTACGACCGGGTGCTGGCCACCCGGTTCGGCTGGCACGCCGTGGAGGCCGTGCACCGCGGCGAGTTCGGCAAGATGACGGCCCTGCGCGGCACGGAGATCGTCATGGCGCCGCTGGCCGACGGCGTCTCCGAACTCAAGCACGTCCCGCAGGACCGGATGGACGAGACCGAGGCCGTCTTCTGACCGGGCGGCTTCAGCGCCCTTCGTCGCCGGCCTGCTCCCAGAACCGGGCCACGATGTCGTCCAGGTAGGCGGCTGCCGCCGCCTCCGAGGCGGTGGAGCCGCCGCCGGCCCAGTTCAGCGAACCGGCGGCGAGCGACTGGTAGTCGCGGTGCACGGCGTGCAGCGCCCGCTCCAGCCGGGCGCGCGGCAGCGGCACGAGCGCGGCGATGGGGCCGGTGTGCGCCTGCCAGCGGGTGGTGACCGCGGCCCGCAGCAGCTCCGCGAGCCGCCCGTTGCGGCCCGTCAGATGCAGCAGCACGTCCGGCGGCAGGTCGAGCGCCGCACCCAGGGCTGCGGCCTGCCGGTCGTCGCCGCGCCACTCGCCCGAGCGTTCCGTCTGTGCGTACACGTCCGGGTCCATCCCGATCATCAGCGCCACGTCGCTCGCCGCCAGCGAACGGGCCAGCCGGTACTCGTGCAGCGTCTGCGCACTGCGCAGCAACTCATTCGGGGCACACCACAGCGCACCGGCCAGCGCCGCGAGCTGCGTGCTGTCGGGAACGTCCTCCCCCCGCTCCCAGCCGGCCACCGTCTCCGGAGCCGTCCGCAGGGCGTAGGCCGCCCACATCCCGTGGGCGACGTCGTCCGGGCGCATGCCGAGCGCCTCCCGCAGCCGGCGCGCGGCGGCCGCGTCGAAGGAGGGGTGCGGGGACATGCGCTCACCGTAGGCCGCCGTGCCGGGCCGGCCCCACGGTGCGTTCGGCCGAAACCGGCCGGTCGCGGGCGGCCGTTCCTCGTCAGATCCGCCAGCGGTAGCAGAACTCGGGGCGGCCCACCTGGCCGTACTGCGGGCGGCGGTCGGCCCGTTCGGTCGCCACCAGGTGCTCCAGGTAGCGCCGCGCCGTGATCCGGTTGACGCCGATCCCCCCGGCGGCGGCGCTCGCCGTGAGGCCGTCCGTCCCGGCATCCCGCAGCGCCGAGACCACCCGCTCCAGCGTCGACTCGCTCAGCCCCTTGGGCAGCGTGACGGGCTGCGGTGCCCGCAGCGCGGACATCGCGCGGTCCACCTCCGCCTGGCTGCCCGCCTCGCCGCCCCCCGCGGCGGCGGCCGCCCGGAACTGCGCGTAGCGCAGCAGCCGCTCGCGCAGCGTGGGGAAGGTGAACGGCTTCAGCACGTGCTGCACGACGCCGAGGGACACGCCTTCGCGCACCACCGTCAGGTCCCGCGCCGAGGTCACCGCGAACACGTCGGCGGTGTGGCCGGCGCTGCGCATGGCGCGCAGCAGCGTCAGCCCGTGCCCGTCGGGCAGGTAGAGGTCCAGCAGGATCAGGTCGACGGGCTCCCGGTCCAGCAGCCGGACCGCCTCCGCCCGGGAGTGCGCGACGGCCGCCACCTCGAAGCCCGGCACCCGCGTCACGTACAGCGCGTGCGCGTCGGCGGCGACGGGGTCGTCCTCGACGACGAGCACCCGCAGCGCGGGGGTCTCCCCGCTCACGCCGGCGCTCCGGCCGCGACGGCGTCGGGCAGCGGCACCCGCACGGTGAAGGCCGCCCCGCCCTCGGGGGAGCGCCCGAGCTCCACGTGGCCGCCCAGCCGGCGGGCGGCCTGCCGTACCAGCGCCAGCCCCAGACCGCGGCCGCGGCCGCCCTCGGCCCCGGCGTCCTTCGTCGTCCAGCCGCGCCGGAAGACGGCCTCGGCGGCCTGCGCCGAGATGCCGGGGCCGTTGTCGGCGACCCGCAGCAACAGCTCGGGCGGCTCCGTGCCGTCACCGGTCTCCGTACGCACCGTGACCGTGACCTGCGGCGGCGGGCCCGCGCAGGATGCCGGCTCCGCACAGTCGGCCGGCGCCGCCGCGTCGAGGGCGTTGTCGATGAGGTTGCCCACGACGGTGACCAGGTCCCGGTAGGGCAGCCGGGGCGGCAGCACGGAGTCGTCCAGCCTGCTGTCCGGGGTCAGCACCAGCTCGGCGCCCCGCTCGTTGGCCTGCGCCGCCTTGCCCAGCAGCAGCGCGGCCAGCACCGGCTCGGACACCGCGGCCACCACCTGGTCGGTGAGGGCCTGCGCGAGCTGCAGCTCCTCGGTGGCGAAGTCGACCGCCTCCTCCGCCCGGCCCAGCTCGATCAGCGAGACGACCGTGTGCAGCCGGTTCGCGGCCTCGTGTGCCTGCGAGCGCAGCGCCTCGGCGAAGCCGCGCACCGAGTCCAGTTCACCGGCCAGCGACTGCAGCTCGGTGTGGTCCCGCAGTGTCACCACGGCGCCGCGCCGCTCGCCGCCGGAGACCGGCGAGGTGTTGACGACCACGACCCGGTCGGCGGTCAGCTGCACCTCGTCCACCCGGGACTCCG
This sequence comes from Streptomyces sp., assembly GCA_035698655.1. GTDB lineage: Bacteria > Actinomycetota > Actinomycetes > Streptomycetales > Streptomycetaceae > Streptomyces. The sequence continues at coordinate 2,348 of DASSBO010000259.1, read as the reverse complement.
AGGCCAGCAGCGCGCCCGTCAGCGGCACGGGCAGGTTCAGGTCGGCCACGCTGCGGCCCACGACGTCCGGGCCGTGCAGGCCCAGCAGTTCCCGGGCGCCGTCGTTGATCAGCGCGACGCGCCGCTGCCCGTCGAGCATCAGCAGTCCCTCGCGCACCGCGTGCAGCGTCGCCTGGTGGTAGTCGTGCATGCGGCTCAGCTCCGCGGCGTTCATGCCGTGCGTGTGCCGCCGCAGCCGCGCGTTGACGACGTAGGTGCCCAGTCCGCCCAGCGCCAGCGCGCCCCCGGCGACGATCAGCAGCAGTACCACCTGGTCGCGTACCTGCTCGGTGATGGCCTCCACGGCGATGCCGGCGCTGACCATGCCCACGATGTGGCCGTGGTCCCGGATCGGGGTGACGGTCCGCACGGACGGGCCGAGGGTGCCGGTGTAGGTCTCGGAGAAGGTGTGCCCGTGCAGGGCGGGGCCGGTGTTGCCGACGAAGATGCCGCCGATCCGCTCCGGGTTCGGGTGCGTCCAGCGCACGCCGTGCGGGTCCATGATGGTGATGAAGGTCACGCCGGTGTCGTGCCGCACCTTCTCCGCGTACGGCTGGAGGGCGGCCGTCGGGTCGTCGGTGCGGATCGCCCGGCGTACCGACGGGGAGTCGGCGACCGACAGTGCGACGGCGCGGCCGCGGTGCCGGGCGGCGTCGCGGGCCTCGTCGCGGTCGTGCAGGAACGCGAACACGGCGCAGCCCAGCACGACGACGGCCACGAGCACGGCCTGCATCGCGAAGAGCTGGCCGGCCAGGCTCCGCGGACGGGGAAAACGCACGCCCCCAGTCTGCACGGCGCCCCACGCAAACGACCCCGCGAAGGTTCCGTGCACGTAATGCACGTAAGGGTGACCTCGCTCACGGGCGGGGTGCATAGTCGCCGGGACCTTCCCCGTCGTCCCCGTCCCCGAGGAGCAGCCGTGTCTGTCGAGACACCGCCCCAGCGCAGGCGTGACCGCACGCACTACCTGTATCTCGCCGTGATCGTCGCGGTCCTGGCCGGCATCCTCGTCGGTTTCGCCGCTCCGGACTTCGCCGTGCAGCTGAAGCCGATCGGGTCGGGCTTCGTCAACCTGATCAAGATGATGATCTCGCCGATCATCTTCTGCACCATCGTTCTGGGCGTCGGCTCGGTCCGCAAGGCCGCGAAGGTCGGCGCGGTCGGCGGCATCGCGCTCGGCTACTTCCTGGTCATGTCCACGGTGGCGCTGGCCATCGGCCTGGTCGTCGGGAACATCCTGGACCCGGGCGCGGGCCTGAACCTGACCGACGAGGTCGCCAAGGCCGGCGAGGCGCAGGCCGGCGAGGGCGGGGGCGGCACCTCCGACTTCCTGCTCGGCATCATCCCGACCACGCTGGTGTCCGCCTTCACCTCCGGCGAGGTGCTGCAGACGCTGCTGATCGCGCTGCTCGTCGGCTTCGCGCTGCAGGCCATGGGCAAGGCAGGCGAGCCGGTGCTGCGCGGGATCGGGCACATCCAGAAGCTGGTCTTCAAGGTGCTCATCATGATCATGTGGGTGGCGCCGGTGGGTGCGTTCGGCGCCATGGCGGCCGTGGTCGGCCAGACCGGCGTCGACGCGCTCAAGTCGCTCGCCGTGGTCATGCTCGGCTTCTACACCACTTGTGCGCTGTTCATCTTCGTGGTGCTCGGCCTGGTGCTGCGGATCGTCTCGGGCGTCAACATCTTCAAGCTGCTGAAGTACCTGGCCCGCGAGTTCCTGCTGATCCTGTCCACCTCCTCCTCGGAGTCGGCGCTGCCGCGCCTCATCGCGAAGATGGAGCACCTGGGCGTCAGCCGTCCCGTCGTCGGCATCACCGTGCCGACCGGCTACTCCTTCAACCTGGACGGCACCGCCATCTACCTGACGATGGCCTCGCTGTTCGTCGCGGACGCGATGGGCAAGCCGCTGGCGATCGGCGAGCAGATCTCGCTGCTGGTCTTCATGGTCATCGCCTCCAAGGGCGCGGCGGGCGTGACGGGCGCCGGGCTGGCCACCCTGGCCGGCGGCCTGCAGTCGCACCGGCCGGACCTGGTCGACGGCGTCGGCCTGATCGTCGGCATCGACCGCTTCATGAGCGAGTGCCGCGCGCTGACGAACTTCGCGGGCAACGCGGTGGCGACCGTCGTTGTCGGCACCTGGACCAAGGAGATCGACAAGGACCGGGTCGGCGAGGTGCTGGCCGGCGACGAGCCGTTCGACGAGCAGACCATGCTCGACGACCGGGAGTCGGCGCCTGCGCCGGAGCCGGCACGGCAGGCCGTCCCGGCCTGACCGCCTCCGAGTCGACGTGGACGCGCCGGGACTTCCC
>DASSBO010000258.1:0-4288 GCA_035698655.1 Streptomyces sp. | reverse complement strand
TCGGTGACCGCGCCCCCGCTGAGCCTCCCCTTCTCGACGTAGCGGCGCGGGTAGTGCTGCAGCAGGTCCCCGACCGTGCGGAAGCCGAAGGCCTTCTCGATCTTGCTCGCCGATCGTCCGGCGACGGTGGCGACCTTGGAGTCCCAGGTGATGGCAGGCACGTCGTTCCCCTTCGGCTACTCGACGCCGACCAGGAGCGGGTATCGCTCCTGACCGCCCTCGTGGACCACGACGTCGACGGTCGGGTGCCGAACGGACAGGTACTCAGCGCAGCCCGACGCGAGATCGGCGCCGTCCCGGCCGGCCACCAGCGTGACCAGCTCGCCACCGCCGCCGAGGAGACGTTCCAGCACCTCGACGGCGACCTGGGGCAGCTCGCGGCCGACCAGCACGAAGTCGCCCTCGATCATGCCGAGGGCGTCGCCCGGCTCGCACGGTCCGCCCGTGGTGATCGCGCGTCGCGTGGCGACGGTGACCGCCCCGCTTCGGGCGTGCCGGGCCGCCGCGGTCATCTCCAGCACGTCGTCGACGAAGCTGCGGCCGGGCTCGTGGACGGCGAGCGCGGCCAGGCCCTGGACCTGGGCGTGGGTGGGCACGACCGTCACCACCACCCCCTCGTCCTGGCGTGCGGCACGGGCGGCGGCTTCGGCCGCCGGGATGGTGGCGGCGTCGTTGGGCAGCAGCACCACCTCGGCGGCCCCGGCCGCGGCGATCGCCGCGAGAAGCTCGGCGGTCCCCGGCCGCTGTCCGGGCGCGACCGGTACCACGGTGGCGCCGGCACGACCGAACAGCTCCTGCAGTCCGGCGCCGGCCGCGGCCGCGACCACGCCCCGGCCCCGACGCGGCCCGGCGGCGCGCTGCCGTGATCCGGCCGGCTGCGGGGGCCCGGTGTGCCGGTCCTGCTCGGCGAAGTGGGTCACCCGGATCCGGTACGGCCGCCCCGTCTCGATCCCGGCCTCGACGGCGGCGCCCACGTCGTCGACGTGCACGTGCACGTTCCACAGGCCACGCCCGCCGACGACGACCAGAGAGTCGCCCAGCGCGCCGAGGCGGGAGCGCAGTGCCGGCACGCGCTGATCATCCGCGTCGAGGAGGTACATCACCTCGGAGGCGGGCCCCTCGGCCGAGAGCCGGTCCGTCTCCACCGGGACCGGGATGGTGCGCCGTCCCAGCAACCCGGGCTCGGCGACGGCCCGGCGACCGGTGAGGACGCGCTCGGTAGCGTCGAGCACCACGCAGAGCCCGCGGCCGCCGGCGTCGACCACGCCGCTGTCGGCGAGCACCGGAAGTTGCTCGGGCGTGCGTTCCAGCGCGTCGCGCGCCCCCTGTGCGGCGGCCCGGACGACGCGGCCGAAGCGCGGGTGCGCGCCGGACGCCGCCTCCCGCGCGGCGTCGGCCGCGGCACGCGCCACGGTCAGCATGGTTCCCTCGACCGGCTCCCCCACCGCGGCGTACGCCGCCTCGGCGGCCGCGGAGAGCCCCTCGGCGAACGCGACCTCGGGCGGATCCTCGGCGCCGGAGCACAACCGCTCCACCAGCGCCCCCACGATCTGGGAGAGGATCACGCCGGAGTTGCCCCGCGCTCCCAGCAACGCGCCCCGGGCGAACGCCTCCAGGGCGCGCGCCACCTGCGCGGGATCCCCGCCGGACGCGCCGCCCTCGCCGCCGGGCACGCCCTCGCCGGGACTGGTGCCCTCACCGGCCGCGGATGAGACGACGGTGGTCCGCAGCGCCTCGCGCGCGGACTCGACGGTGAGCAGCAGGTTGGTGCCGGTGTCGCTGTCGGGGACCGGGTAGACGTTGAGAGCGTCGATCTCCTCGCGGGCCAGAGCGAGCGCGTCGACCACCGCGTCGCACAGGCGCAGCAGTGTGCTCAGGTCGAACGCCGCGACGGCCGGCTCGGCCATGAGATGCTCGACCCCCTCTGCGGTGCTCGACGGCGCTGGACGCGGGGCCACCTGGCCACGCGGCCATGCGGCCATGCGGCTTGGTCAAGCCGCCAGCGCGTTCCGGAACGGGGCACAGGCTAGTGCGTCCGGCCCAATTCGCGTCGGGACGCGGGCATCGGATACTCTGGTGCGGTTGCCCCGAAGCGTCGGTGGCACGTCGCAGGAACGCGAATGAACGCAAGACCTGTACCCGCTGTTTTGCAATCTAGCTTTCTCAGGAGTTCACGGTGGCTGCCGTCTGTGACATCTGCGCCAAGGGGCCGGGCTTCGGTCACAACCGGCCGTGGTCGCGCAAGATTACGAAGCGTCGCTTCAACCCCAACATCCAGCGCGTCCGCGCCACGGTCAACGGCGCGCCCAAGCGTCTCAACGTCTGCACCGGCTGCCTGAAGGCGGGCAAGGTCACTCGCTGACCCGAGCCGCCTCTCCTCGGCCGGTATCGAGGGCCGCCTCCCGCGGGAGGCGGCCCTCGATGTGCGTCGGTCGCACGGTCACCGGAAGTGCTCGTGGCCCACGGCCCCGTCGTAGGGTGCGCCGTCGACCGTGACCCCCTCGCCCTCGCCGACCGTCCCGATCGGTGACCACCCTGCGGGCAGGGGCGTTCCGGCCGGGAAGGTGGCGACCAGCGCGTGGTCGTCGCCGCCGGTGAGGATGAAGCGCAGCGGGTCCGCACCGAGCGCAGCGCCGACCGCGCGCAGCGGCTCGGGGACCTCGAAGGCACCGGCGTGCACGTCGACCGCCACGCCCGAGGCCTGCGCCAGGTGGCCGAGATCGGCGAGCAGGCCGTCCGAGACGTCGATCATCGCGGTGGCTCCGGCGGCGGCCGCCTGGGCACCGGCGTCGTAGGGCGGTACCGGACGGCGGTGCGCCTCCACGAGTGACCGGGGCGACCGGAACCCCCGACCCAGCACGGCCAGTCCCGCCTCGGCCCAGCCCTGCCGCCCGGCCAGGGCCAGCTGGTCACCGGGGCGGGCACCGGTGCGGCGTACCGGCTCGCCGTCGACGCGACCGAGGACGGTGATCGCCAGGGTGATCGCGTCGCCCGCGGTCACGTCCCCCCCGACCACGCTGGCACCGACGAGTGCGGCTTCGTCCGCGATGCCCTCGGCGAGCCCGAGCGCCCAGCCCACGGTCAGGTCGCCGGGCGCCGCCAGGCCGACGGTGAGCGCCGTCGCCCGGCCGCCCATCGCGTTGATGTCGGACAGGTTCTGGGCGGCGGCCTTGTGGCCGATGTCGACGGCCTCGGCCCAGTCCCGGCGGAAGTGGCGCCCCTCCACCAGCAGGTCCGTCGAGATCACCACCCGGCCGTCGGGGGCAGCGACGACGGCCGCGTCGTCGCCCGGCCCGAGCAGCACCTGCTCGCCCTGCGGGAACCGGTCCACCAGCGCGCGGACGAGGGCGAACTCGCCCACCTCGGCCAGGGTGAGAGTGGGGTCAGGGCCGGCCGGCGCACCGGACGAGGCACCGGGTGACGCGCCAGGCGAGACGGGGGAAGCCGCAGCAGACATGGGGCCCATTGAACCCGATGGCCGGTCGACCACCCGCACGGGTCGGTGGGTTCCTGACCGCCGTGCCGACACGGTAGGTTGAGCCAGGCTCCGCGCCGGCGGCCACCTGCGCCGCCGTCCGAGAGCGCAACCCGCACCCCGACCAGACCGACGAGACCGCAGGAGTTCCCATGGTGGTTCAGGCCTACATCTTGATCCAGACCGACGTCGGCAAGGCCGCCGAGGTCGCCGCCGAGATCGCCGAGGTCAAGGGTGTGACGCTGGCCGAGGATGTCACCGGCCCCTACGACGTGATCGTGCGGGCCGAGGCTCGCAACGTCGACGAGCTGGGCAAGCTGGTCGTGGCCCGCGTGCAGAACATCACCGGGATCACCCGCACGCTGACCTGCCCCGTGGTGCACATCTGATCCGGACGCTGCGAGCCGCCGTCGCGACCTGCCTGCTCGCCGTCATCCTGGGCGGCTGTGCCGCCGACCCCGTCGAGGTCGACGGACCGCGGCTGACCGGCGACGCCGCGCGCTCCTGCCGGGAGCTGCTGGGCGCGCTCCCCGACCGGATCGCCGGACAGGAACGGCGTCCGGTCCAGGGCGCCGGGCCCGAGGATCCCGCCGGGCGGGTGTACGCCGCGGCCTGGGGCGACCCGGCCATGGAGCTGGTCTGCGGCGTGGACGAGCCCCCGGGCTTCGACCGCTTCGCCACCTGCCAGGTGGTCAACAAGGTCGCCTGGTTCATCCCCGAGTCGCAGATCACCGGCAAGCCGACCGAGGTGGTGATGACCACGGTGAGGCGGTCCGAGAACGTGCGCGTGACCCTGCCGCAGGAGTACTGGCC
>DASSBO010000257.1:0-2132 GCA_035698655.1 Streptomyces sp. | reverse complement strand
CGTCTCCGTCAACACCGTCGTCGACCACGGCCGCGGCAGATTCCCCGCCATCCGCCGCAGCACCGCCGACAAGCTGCTCGCAGTGCAGCCCGGACAGCACGGCGGAATCGGACGCGTCCCCGCAGTCGCCACCCGCCGTCGCCTGCAGGCGCTCTACGCCGTCGGCCACGGTTCCTACCTCCTCGCCGCAGCCGCCGGACTCAGCGGCAACGGCGTCGCCAACATCGCCGAAGGTCGTGTCAGCGACGTCACCGTCCCCACCCGGGACGCCATCGCCGGCGTGTACCGCGACCTCGCCGGCCAGCCCGGCCCGTCGCAGCGAGCCCGCAACATCGCCGCCCGGCACGGCTGGGCCCCGCCTGCCTGCTGGGACGACGACACCATCGACGACCCGCACGCCATCCCCGAGTGGACCGGCTACTGCGGAACCGACCGCGGCTGGTGGCTTCACCGCGCCCACGGCATCCGCGTCTGCCCGCCCTGCCACCAGGCCCACGAGACGTGGAAGGCCGAGCACCGGCACCTGCCGAACAAGGAGCGCGTCTCGCAGCTCCGCCGCGCCCAGTCTGCCGCGCAGACCCGCGGTGCCGACCTGGCCGACGAGGCCCGCCGACTCTTCGCATACGGCTACGACCTCGACCAGGCCGCCGCCCGGCTCGGAGTCAAGAAGGAAAGCCTCGGCCAGGAACTGCGCCGCCACCCGGCGCGCGACGACATGGAGGTGGCGGCCTGATGTCCCGCGCACCCAAGCAGAAGGTCCGCACGGCCACGCACCGGCCGGCCGTCAGGCGCCGGCGCTTCCGCCACGACGACCTGATCGCGGTCGATCTGTTCTCCGGCTTCGGAGGCCTCACCCGCGGCATCGAGATGGCCGGATTCACCACGATCATGGCCGCGAACCACAACAGCTACAAAGTCGAGGTCCACGAGGCGAACCACCCGAACGCCGAGCACTGGATCGCCGACCTGGTCGACCCCGAAGCCGCCGACTACCACTCCGCCCGCGACCTCCCGGAGGCCGACCTCCTCGTCGCCGGCGTCAGCTGCGTCAACCACTCGCAGGCGAACACGGTCAAGGCCTACGAGCACGGCCTGACGCTGTTCGAGCTGGACGACCCCGACTTCGACGCGCGGGTGACCCGGTCCGAGCGGGACCGGGCGACCGCGAACTGCGTCCTGCACTACGCCCAACGCCACCACCCTCGGATGCTCCTCGTCGAATGCACCACCGAGCTCACCTCGTGGGGCCCGGCGGTCCCCGGCCGGCGGAAGGTCGGCGACGGCTCCACCTACCGGTGGTGGCTCAAGCAGTTCGACCTGCTCGGCTACCGGCACAAGGTGCTCTACCTGAACAGCCAGTTCTTCGGCGTGCCGCAGTCCCGCGACCGGGCCTACTGGGCCTTCTGGGACAAGTCCCTGCCCACCCCCGACCTCGACCACCGGCCCATCTCGCGCTGCCACCACTGCGACAAGGACGTCGAAGCCGTCTGGAGCTGGAAGACCGGCGTCCCGCCCACCGGGTCGGTGCGCTACGGCAAACAGTACGAGTACAGGTGCCCGTCCTGCCGCCGCCCCGTGGTCCCGCCGATGACGCCGTCGCTGGCCGCGCTCGACCTGACCAACCTCGGCACCCGCATCGGCGACCGCCCCAAGCCGCTCGCCCCCGCGACGATGGCCCGCGCCGAACGGTGCCGCCAGCGGTTCGCCCAGTTCCCCGCGGTCCTCATGCCGGCGAAGGCCGTGCACGGCTCCGAGCGGCACCCGTGGCAGCCCCTCGCGACACAGACCAGCCAGCAGGAGACCGCCCTCCTCTCCACGGGCGCGGTGTTCGCGGCGCACCGGCACAACGGCGACGGGAAGAACATCGCCCTGCCCATGGACACCGTCACCTCGACCCACGAGAAGGCCGTCCTGCTGGCCATCGACAACTACCAGGGCGCCCCGCGCGCCGCCGCCCAGCCGCTGCCCACCCAGTGCGGCTCCGAGGCCCTCGCCGTGGTCTCCGGGGTCGTCCCGTTCCGGAAAAACACCCTGCCGACGGTGCACGGCGAGGCCATGCCCACCGTCACCTCCGACCAGATCCCGGGCCTCCTCACCGCCGCTGGCTGGTTCAAGCAGAACGGCCCCGTCGG